>CANGBE010000001.1 GCA_947451875.1 Sphingomonadaceae bacterium
GGATGGAAGGACAGGGCATGCATGAGCGCCGCGAAATCCTCAGCGCTTATGTTGACCGGATCGTCGAAGGGCTGGACGGTATTTCCCGTGAGAGCCTGTCCGGCCTGCGCATCGGCTGGGACGCGGGCAACGGCGCGGCGGGGCCCGCGCTCGAATTGCTGGTGAAAAAACTTCCCGGTGAACATTTTTGCCTCTTCACTGAAGTCGACGGGAATTTTCCGAACCACCATCCGGACCCGACCGAAGAAAAGAACCTCGCAGACCTGAAAGCGCTCGTCGCGGCGAAGAACCTCCATTTCGGAGTGGCTTTCGACGGCGATGGCGATCGGATCGGTGCAGTTGACGGTGAAGGCCGGGTGATCTGGGGCGATCAGCTGCTGATGATCTATGCCGAAGACCTGCTGCGCATGGTCCCCGGATCGACGATTATCGCCGATGTGAAGGCCTCAAGCGCGCTGTTTGACAAGGTTGCCGAACTTGGTGGCAAGCCGCTGATGTGGAAGACCGGGCACAGCCTGATCAAATCCAAAATGAAGGAAACTCATTCGCCGCTCGCCGGAGAAATGAGCGGCCACGTGTTTTTTGCGCATGATTATTATGGTTATGACGACGCGCTTTATGCCGCTGTCCGCCTGATCGCTGCCTCGGCGCGGCTGGGCAAGTCCGTCACCCAGCTCCGCAGCGAAATGCCTGCGATGATCAACACGCCCGAACTGCGTTTCCAGGTGGACGAGAGCCGCAAGTTCGCGGTGATCGACGAGGTCAAGGCGCGGCTCTCGGCCAGCGGTGCTGACGTCAACGCCACCGACGGCGTGCGGGTGAATACCGCCGACGGCTGGTGGCTGCTGCGCGCATCAAACACGCAGGACGTGCTGGTCGCCCGTGCAGAGAGCCTGAGCGAAGTTGGGCTGGGGCGGTTGATGGAACAGATCGATGACCAACTTGCCGCCTCAGGTCTGGAACGCGGCGAGCAGGCGGGACACTAAACTTTGCGGGTGCCGCTCACCTTGGCTGAACCGAACATGCCCATCTTGCACTTGCCGGAGAGGGAATCGCCATCGAACTGAAGGTCATACTTCAGCGTGATCTTCATCGGCTTTTCAACCTTGAGATCGAAACGAACGCGGTTGACCTCCAACGTTCCGCCGATAAAATCCTGCGAGCCTTCAGGACTATCGAAACGTCCTGATATGGCGTTTCCATCGACAGCAAAAGTCACCACCATGCCCTGCGGCCCCATCGGGGTTTTGAGCACCATGTCCCAAGCTCCGTCAACGCGCACTTCGCCCGCAGGGGCGGCGGCAGCCGGGGCGGGCTCGGTCGCTGGTGCGGCCGCTGCCACGACAACCGGTGCGGGAGCCGAATGCGCGGCGAGATCGCGGCCTTCTATCACCGAGAGCAGCTTTGTCGGCGTAAGCGGCAGCGCCAGCGGCTCGGGTAGTTCGCCAAAAGGGATCAGCGCATCGGCGATGGCATTGACCAGAGTCGGCGGGCCGATGATCGCCCCGCCCTCACCGACGCCGCGCATCCCGCCCAATGCCTGTGAAGGCGTGTTGGCAGGGACGAATTCGAACTCGGGAATGTCGCTGATCGCCGGGAGCAAATAGTCTTTGAAGGTCGCTGACAGCGGGTTGCCGCGCGCATCAAAGGGCATCTCTTCCAGCAGCACCATGCCAATGGCCTGCGCGAGGCCGCCGGAAATCTGGCCTTCTACCACTGCGGGGTTGATTACCGTTCCGCAGTCCTCGCTCGAGATCCAGCGCAGGATCTTCACAAAGCCGGTGTCGGCATCGACCTCGACCACGCAGGCGTGGGCGGCGCTGGTGAAGGTCATCGGCGGCGGCTGATAGCGGTGTTGCACCTCCAGCCCGCTTTCGCAGCCGGGTGGCAGGCGGTCGGGCTCGCCATAGGCAATCGCAGCGATCTCGCCCAGCGAGCGCGACATTTCCGGCGCTCCGGTAACGTGCACCGTGCCGCCATCGATGGTAATGGTCTCGGCGCTGGCGTTGAGTAGATGGGCTGCGACGGTTTTCACTTTGGCCGCCAGAAGGTCTGCTGCCGATATGGCCGCGCCGCCGCCGATCACGCCCTGTCGGCTGCCCGCCGCGCCGGGCGAGAATCCGCCGCGCGCGCTATCGCCTTCGAACACTGTGACGTCTTCATAGGCTACGCCAAGCCGGTCGGCGATAATCTGTGCCATGGTGGTTGCCGTTCCGTGGCCTTGGCTGTGGGTAGACATGGTGGCGGTGACTTTGCCGGTCGGCTCGATCCGGATCTGCGCCAGTTCGCCGGTCATCACCGGCATGGAGCCCGCCGAACCGGTTGGTTCGATATAGGTCGCGAGACCGAAGCCGAGGTAACGCCCCTCAGCCCGCGCTGCCGCCTGCTCCTTGCGGAAAGCAGCGAGGTCGAAATGGTGGAGCAGCTTTTCCATGCACTCGGCAGGAGTAATGTCTTCGCGCGGAATGCCCATCGAGCTGACGCTCGGCTGGTCTTTCAGTGTCACCAGATTGCGGCGGCGGATTTCCACCGGATCGATGCCGATCTTTCGCGCTGCCCTGTCGAGTAAGGTCTCGCGGATCAGTGATTCGATGGCCCACGGCCCGCGATAGGCGGCAAGGCCATTGGTGTTGGTGTAATATCCGCGCGTAAGGAAGGCATAGGCGGGCATCTTGTATGCCCCCCAGACGAACATGTGCACCGCGATGTTGTTGTCCGGCCCTTGCGGGTTCGCACCATTGTTGCAGGCATAGTCACCGTGGCTGGCGAGCAAGTGCCCTTCGGCATCAAAAGCCGCCTGCAGTGTCATCTCCGCCTCGCGGCACTGGTTGGAAGCGGTTAAGGCCTCATAGCGATCCTCGATCCATTTCAGCGGCCGCCCGAACAGCAGCGCGGCGAGGATGACTGAGACCTCTTCCTTCCACGGATGGTTCTTGAGCCCAAATGATCCGCCAACATCCTTGGCGATCACCCGGATTGCGGTCTGTGGCAGGCCCAGCGACTGGCTCACCCAGCGGGCGATCATGTGTGGGCTCTGGCAGGTGATCCACAGTGTGAGCTCTTCGTTGCCATCGCGCGAGGCAACAACGCCGCGTGTCTCCATCGGTGCTTGCGAGATGCGCTGGTGAACCACTTTCTGCGTCACCAGATGCGCTGCGCCGTTCAGCGTGGCGGCCAGATCATCGTCCAGCTCTTCGTCGCCCATTTCGGCGGCGATGTTGTCGCTGGTGCCGGGGTGGATCGGCGGGCCATTGCGCGCATCCGCCAAGGTAACGACGGGATCGAGTTCTGCGTATTCCACTTCGATCAGCGAGGCAGCATCTTCCGCCAGCGCGCGGCTGTCAGCCACTACGAGCGCCAGCGGCTCGCCGACATAGCACACCCGATCACTGGCAAGCGGGGTCATCTCGACTTCGGGCGGCAGCAGGAAGAAGCTGAGCATCTGCGCGTTGAAGTGCGCGAGGTCGGCCTGAGTATAGACCGCGTGAACGCCCGGCATATCGCGCGCGGCAGAGGTGTCGATGTTCAGGATATTACCGCGGGCTATGGCGCTTCGGGCAAAGGCGCAGTGCAGCATTCCCGGGAGCGAAATGTCATCGACGAACTGCCCGCGCCCGGTTAGCAGGCGGGGGTCTTCTTTGCGGAGGACACGCTGGCCGATATAGCGTGCAGCTCCAAGTCCCTGCGGCAGTTGCTGAGCATTCATTGGCCGGAATCCGCAGCAAGGCGGCGCGCGGCGCGGCGGATGCCCTGATATCCGGTGCAGCGGCAGATGTGGCCGGAAAGCGAATTCATCAGTGTTGCCTCGTCAGCCTTTTCCTGCCCGCCAGTCAGCGCCGCGAGGGTCATTAATATGCCAGGCGTGCAGAACCCGCATTGCAGCGCGTGCTCTTCACGCATCACCTGCTGCACAGGGTGTAGCGTGCCGTCGCCATCGGCAAGGCCCTCGGCGGTGGTTACTTCCGAGCCGTCGGCTTGTACTGCGAGCATCAGGCAAGAGCGCACTGCGCGGCCATCAACTATCACCGTGCAGGCACCGCAAACGCCATGTTCGCAGCCGAGGTGAACTCCGGTGTAACCCGCCTCATCGCGCAGATAGTCACCCAGCGACATGCGTGCTTCAACAGTGGCTGCGTGACCGCGGCCGTTGATGGTCAGATTGACGCGGTGCTCGCTCATGCGGCCTCCCCGACTGTTAGAGCCTTGCGCAGGGTCTTGGCAAACAGGCGCTTGCCGACTGTCCGGCGGTATTCGGCGCTGGCATGGTGATCGTCGAAGGGCGCGCATTCGCTGAGTGCGAGTTCGGCGATTGTATCGGCATCGATGCTGCCCAATGCCTGCCCGAGCAGCGCCGCCTCTGCAGAGTAGGCGCGGATCGGTGTGCCGCCCATGCCGAACCAACCGAGCCCGGCGCGGGTGATTGCTACACCTTCAATCGCCAACGCGCCGACCATGCCGACCAGCGCGAAGTCGCCAGGCCGCTGCGCCAGTTCACAGAACAGGGGGGTGTGGCCGCTGGGCCAATGCGGGAAAGTGATTGCGGTCACCAGCTCATCGGGTTCGAGAATGGTCATGTAGGGGCCGACGTAGAATTCGGTTGCGGGAACCGAGCGCTGCCCCCGCACGGAGGCGATCTCGATGCTCGCACCCATGGCGACAGCGCAGGCGGGTTGCTCCGCTGCCGGTTCGCCCAAGGCGATCGAGCCGCCCACTGTGCCGCGATTGCGCGTCTGGTGGTGGCCGACATGGCGCAAAGCTTCAACCAGCACGGGCAGTTCGGCGGCGAGCAGCGGGTTTTTCAGCGCATCGCACTGCCGCGTTGCTGCGCCGATGCGGATGCCGTTTTCGGTAAGCGATATGCCGGAGAGTTCCGGTATCTTGTTGATGTCGACGAGCACGAAAGGCTGGCTCATCCTGAGATTAAGCAGCGGCATAAGCGTTTGTCCGCCCGCGATTACCGTCGCCCCGCCGCCCGCTTCGGCGAGCACCTTGCAGGCCTCTTCGACCGAAGTCGGCGCGACATAGTCAAACGGAGCGGGCTTCACACCGGCCCTCCGCGCCCAGAGCGATAGCCTGCCACAGCCGAGGCCAGCGCCAAGGCCGCCGCGCCCAGCACCCAAGCCGGAGCCGCACCGCTCTGGCCGAGGAGGTAGCCAGCGACAATCGCAACCGCCAGCGCCGCCAGCCATGCGAGGGGGAAGCCGACAGCGTCTTCAGCAACGGGTCGAGCAGATGCAGCGGCGGAGGCTGCAGCAACAGGTGCTGCCACCCCGCTGACCACTTCACCGAACTTGGCGAAGAACCTGCCCGCCATCTGCTTTGCCGTAGCATCGATGATCGGGCCGCCCAGCTGGGCCATGCGCCCACCAACTTCGGCATCGACCTCATAGCTGACCAGCGTGCCCGCGCCATCATCACTCAACCGCACCTTGGCGCTGCCTTTGGCGGAACCGGCGATGCCGCCATTGCCCTGCCCGGTGATGGTATAGCCATTGGGTGCGACGATATCGGAAAGCTGCACAGACCCCTTGAACCGCGCGCCGATGGGGCCGACCTTTACTTCGGCCAACGCGATGAATCGGTCCTCGCCATCACGATCAAGGCTTTGGCAGCCGGGGATGCATTGGCGTAGCACCTCAGGATCGTTGAGCGCCGCCCAAACCTTGGCGCGCGGGGCACCTACCCGCTGTTCTCCCGTCATTCGCATCGGCTTCGAATCCCCGATTTATGATACACTGTGTCTTATATCTTTCTCTTAGAGTAGTCTCCGGATCGGGCGCAAGTCCATATGGTGTTTGTAGCGATGGAGTGGGGTGGCGCATCTTCCCGGCGATCACTGGCATTGCTACCCTTGCCCTCGCGGCGCGCCTCGCCAACACTCGGCGAAACAGCTGAGAGGGACAGGCCCGATGGGCGCGATTGAAACCGGAGAAATTCCCGTTGATGTGGCAGCGCGGCACACGCAAACGCTGGGTGATGCCCCGCGCATTGCCCCGCTGAAGCAGGCGGAAATGGAGGCTGATGATCTAGCCCTGTGCATCGCAATTCGCGAATCCGTTGGTGTTTACGAACACAGCCGCATTCCTGATTACATGCTGACGATGGTCAAGCATCCGGAGATTTTCCGCCGACAGATGGAAATGGGCACCACGATCTTTCATGGCCG
This sequence comes from Sphingomonadaceae bacterium, assembly GCA_947451875.1. Taxonomy (GTDB): domain Bacteria; phylum Pseudomonadota; class Alphaproteobacteria; order Sphingomonadales; family Sphingomonadaceae; genus Novosphingobium. Next base: position 6,167 of record CANGBE010000001.1, read on the forward strand.
CCTGACCCCGCGAGAGCGCGAAATTGCGGTTTTGCGTGTGGGGTGGTTGTGCCGCGCACCGTTTGAGTGGGGGCAGCACGTTGCTGTTGCTGCTCGCTATGGCTTGTCCGCCGAAGAGATCGAGCGGATAACGCATGGATCATCCGCTGAAGGGTGGTCATGCCACGAAGCAGCCATCTTGCGCGGGGTGGAGGAAATGCTGGGTGATCAGTGCATCAGCGAGGCTACGTGGGCTGTGCTCGCGGTGAGCTGGGACGAGCAACAGTTGATCGAATTTCCGATGATGGTCGGGCAATATGTCGCTACGGCCTATGTGCAGAACTCGCTTCGGATCGCGCTGGAAGGCGATAACTCGGGGTTGGCCCGGCGATGAAGCAGTCTAATAAAGAGGCCGAGGCCCGCGAACTGGAAGTGTTGGGCCAGCCGATCCGCATTACACCGCTTGAACAGGATGAACTGGGGCCGGATATTCGCGCTTATGTTGCCCGCATTGGTGCTACGCTTGGCTATGAGGCACCTGAGGTGCTCACCACCCATTTCGCTGTTGTAGCGCGCCATCCAGCCCTGTTCCGCTGTCAACTGGAAACCGGGATTATGTTTTTCTCCGAATGCGCCCTGCCACCGCGCGAGCGCGAACTGGCGGTTCTGCGTACGGCATGGCACGCGGGCGCGCCTTATGAATGGGGCGAGCATGTCAATATCGCCCGCAAGCTGGGCGTCACGCCTGAGGAGACCGACCGGGTTCGCGCAGGCCCCAATGTGCTGGGCTGGGGCGAACACGAAAGGGCACTGCTGACGGCGGTGGACGAACTGTTTGCCGACAAGATGATCTCGGATGCTACTTGGGCCAAGCTGGCAGCTAAATGGAACGAAGCGCAGCTGATCGAACTGCCCTGTCTGGTCGGCCAATACCTGGGTGTCGCCATGCTGCAGAACTCGCTGCGTATGCCTTTGGCGCGGGAATCCAGAGGATTTGCAGAAAGATAGGCGCTGGGTTAGTCTAGCATCTTGATTGAACAGGGTGCCGCCGATGAATGAAGCTGCCGACCCGCCCAAGATGGTGAAGCGCCATCGCCTCTCCACCCGGTTATGGCACTGGATCAACGTGATCAGCGTGGCGATTATGCTGATGAGCGGGCTGATGATCTTCAACGCTCACCCCCGGCTCTACTGGGGGCAATATGGCGCCAATCCTGACAAGGCGTGGCTGGAGCTGCCCGACTTTCCCGGCTGGATAACCATTCCATCCTATTACAGCCCGGCCGACGCGCGGGTCTGGCATCTGGCTTTTGCCTGGGTGCTGGGCACGGCCATCGCCGCCTATCTGGTCTGGTCGCTGGTCAACGGCCACCTGAAGCGCGATCTGCTGCCCAAGCTGGTCGAGCTTTCGCCCAAACATCTGTGGCAAGACATCAAAGACCACGCCGCGCTGCGCTTCCCCACGGGTGAAGCCGCACTGGCTTACAACATCCTCCAGAAGCTGGCCTATGGCGGGGTACTGGTGGTGCTGTTGCCCGGAATTATCCTGACGGGACTTGCCATGTCGCCGGGTGTCGATGCTGCTTGGCATTGGCTGCCGGAGATGTTTGGCGGACGGCAATCGGCAAGATCGATCCACTTCCTATGCGCGGCGGGTCTCGTTGCCTTCTTCGTCATCCACATCGCGATGGTGGTGCTGGCGGGGCCGATCAACGAAGTGCGATCCATGATCACCGGCTGGTATCGCCTGCCGCAGCCCAAGGCCGAACGGAGTAAAGATCATGACTGATTTGCTCTCGCGTCGCCGCCTGCTATCCGCCGGAGCGCTCAGTGCCGGCAGTCTGCTGCTCGCTGGTTGCGACAAGCTCTCCAAGGCGGGGGCCTTCCGTGACGCGATGGAAGGTGTCGGCAACCTGCACTTCGGCGCCCAGCGAGCACTGATGGGCGATGCACTTGCCCGCGAGTTCAGCGAAGCAGATATGTCGCCCAACTTCCGCGCCAACGGCAGCCGCACCGGCGCGGCCAATGCGGACTGGGCCAGCCATGCCGCGAGTAATTTCGCCCAGTGGAAGCTGAAGGTCGATGGCCTTGTCCTGCGCCCGCTCGACTTGAGCCTCGATGCCCTGAAAGCCCTGCCGCAGCGCACGCAGATTACCCGCCACGATTGTGTGGAAGGCTGGAGCGCCATCGGCAAGTGGCAAGGGCCGCAGCTTTCCAGCCTGCTGGGCATGGCCAGCCTGCTCCCCTCGGCGCGATTCCTCGTGTTCCACTGCGCTGACCTTTACGAGGGCAAACCCTATTACGAATCGCTCGATCTGATCGAGGCGCACCACGCGCAGACTATCCTCGCCTGGCAGATGAACGGACAGAACCTCTCGGTCGATCACGGCGCACCGATCCGCCTGCGCTCAGAACGTCAGCTGGGTTACAAACAGGCCAAATACGTTATGCGGATCGAGGCACGCTCGACCCTTGCAGGTCTATACGGCGGCAAGGGCGGCTTCTGGGAGGATTCGCGCGGTTACCAATGGTGGGCGGGGATATAAGGGGAAATTTCCGCACTCCCGCTTGCCCCAAGCGCCATGATCGGGAATCACGCTGCCCATGGCGATTCTCTCAGACAAATGGATCCGTACTCAGGCACAGTCGAACGGCATGATCGAGCCTTTCGTCGAAAGCCAACGGCGCGAAGGCTGCATTTCCTATGGCCTTTCCTCCTACGGCTATGACGCGCGGGTGGCGGACGAATTTAAGATTTTCACCAATGTTGATAGCTCAGTGGTCGATCCCAAGGATTTCGATCCCAAGAGCTTCGTCGATCGCAAGACAGACGTCTGCATCATCCCGCCCAATAGCTTCGCGCTCGCCCGCACGGTCGAATATTTCCGCGTGCCGCGCGATGTGCTGGTGATCTGTCTGGGCAAGAGCACCTATGCTCGCTGCGGCATCATCGTGAACGTCACCCCGCTTGAGCCGGGCTGGGAAGGCCATGTGACGCTGGAATTCTCCAACACCACGCCGCTGCCTGCGAAGATTTATGCCAACGAGGGCGCTTGCCAGTTCCTGTTCCTTCAGGGCAACGAGCCTTGCGAGACGAGCTATGCCGACCGCGCAGGCAAATACATGGGCCAGCGCGGGGTCACGCTGCCCAAGCTGTGAGCGGTTTTCTCTTTGCTTTTCTGGCGACGCTGCTGATTTCTCTCGGCGCACGCGATCAATTATTAGTGGCGCAACTGAGCGCCAAGCAGGGGCAAAGGCCTAGTCTGCTGGCGGTCGCTGTCTTTTCCTGCACAATGACATGCGCCGCAGCGGCGTGGCTGGCGACGATCTTTGTTACCGAACTTCCGACGATCCCAGCACGCATGGTCTTTGCCGGTCTCGCGTTGGTTCTGGCTGGTGTCGAAGCCGTGCTGCTAGGTGCCCGAAAGCTGCCACAAGAGCCGACCCATTCGCTGTTCGCCGCGCTGATCGTGCTGCTCGCCCAGCAGGTGACCGATGCCACCCGCTTTGCGGTTCTGGCCTTGGCAATGGTGACGTCGGCACCTGTGCCTGCCGCAATCGGCGGCGCGGCGGGCGGTGCGGTCGCGCTTGGTTTTGCCTGGCTGGCCCCGGAAATCGCGGCAAGGCCCGAGCTTTCCAAGCTCAGGCGGCTGGCCGGGCTGTTCCTGCTCGCTGCCGGTCTTGTGCTGGTGTGGCGCGGGGTGCAATGATCGGGTTATGGCCATAGAAATCATTGACGCCGCCAGCGATGCTGCGATTGCTGACTGGATCGAGGACAAGCTGCAGGTCGCCTTGCAGGCTGCGGGTGAAGCGGGAATCGCCATATCCGTTCCCGGCGGCTCCACCCCGTTTCCGATCCTTGCCGATCTGGCCAAGCGCAAGCTCGACTGGCGGCGGATTGCTGTCTGGCCGGGGGATGATCGCATCGTTCCGGAGGACAATCCCGCCTCCAATGTCGGCCGCATTCGCGCGCTGCTGGAGCCGGTGGGGGCGCAGATCGTCCCGCTGGCGGAAGGTGCCCTGCCGCCACATTTCGCGCTGGTCTGGCTCGGCATGGGCGGTGACGGGCATATTGCCTCGTTGTTCCCCAACACCGATCCGCAGGCAGACGATCCGCGCGATCTGGTGCGCTTGACACCCGATCCGCTGCCCCCCGAAGCGCCCTATGACCGGCTAAGCCTGACCATCCCGGCGCTGCTCGCCTGCGATGCACTGATGTTCGTCATTCGCGGTGCAGACAAGCGCGCTTTGTTTGAGGCTGCCTTGCTCGGGGCCAACGATCTGCCGGTTGCTCGTCTACTGAAGGGGCGCTGTCAGCTGGTGACATGCTTCGCCTAATACCTAAGCCGCTGCATATCGTGGCGCTGCGAAGCGCGCATGCTGTGCGGTTGCGCTGGTGGCGCTTGCGCAAATCGCGGGTGTCCGGTTGCCGGGTCATTGTTCTAGACGATCAGGATCACATTTTGCTGATTCGCCACTCCTATGGCAGCCCGCAGTGGATGCTGCCGGGCGGTGGTATGAAGCGCGGCGAAGACCCGCTCGTTTGCGCCGGGCGCGAGGTATGGGAGGAATGCGCGGTGCGGATCGGACGGGCGGTGGAGATCGGCGTGGTCACCGACATGATGCATGGCAGCAACAACGATGTGCGGGTGGTGGCAGGCTGGACGAGCGATGTGCCCCGCGCCGATGGCCGCGAGATTGCCGAGGCGCGGTTCTTTGCGCTCAGTGATTTGCCGCATGATCTTTCAGGCAAGCTCCCCGATCAGATCCCCGCTTACGTTACAGCAGCGAAAGCTGCGCATCGCGGGGATTGATCGCCTCTTCCTTGTCGCCCTCCAGCGACGACAGCGTCAGCCCCATCAACCGCACCGCCTGCGGCAATGGTAGCAGTTCTTCGAGCAGGGCGTGACCCACGGCTGCAAACTCTGCCCTACCGGAAACCCAGTCAGCCAGTGTGCGTGATCGGGTTTTCAGCGAGAAATCTGCATACCGTAGCTTTAGCGTCACCGTGCGCCCCTTGGCGCCCAGTCGCTCGATGTCGCCCCATGCCATAGCGATGATAGTGTCGAGCGTTTCGCGCAGCGCCGGTGCCGCGGAAATGTCCCGATCAAAGGTGCGCTCGGTGCCCACCGATTTCCTCGGCCGGTCGGCGCTCACGCGGCGCAGGTCGATGCCTCGCGCGGCGCGATAGAGATAATCGGCCATCGAGCCAAAATGCTGGCGCAGGAACAGGATGTCTTTTGCGGCTAGGTCCGCTCCGGTCAAGATACCCAGCGCAGCCAGCTTCTCCGCGCTTTTGGGACCAACCCCGTGGAAACGCCGCACCGGCAATGTGGCGACAAATTGCGCGCCCTCTCCCGGCCGGATCAGACAGAGACCATCGGGCTTGTTCTGGTCGCTGGCGATCTTGGCGAGGAACTTGTTGTAGCTAACTCCAGCGCTAGCGGTCAGGTTGGATTCTGCCTTGATCCGGGCACGGATCAGTTCCGCAATGCGGGTGGCTGAACCAATGCCCTTCATGTCTTCGGTCACATCGAGATAGGCTTCATCAAGCGACAATGGCTCGACCAACGGGGTGTATTCATGAAAGATCGCGCGGATCTGGCGTGATACCTCGCGGTAGGCGGCAAATCGAGGGCGCACGAAGACTAGCCCCGGGCACATCCGCTTCGCTTGCGCTGACGCCATGGCCGAGCGCACGCCGAACTTGCGTGCTTCATAGCTCGCTGCAGCCACTACGCCGCGCTCTGCCGAGCCGCCTACAGCCAACGGCTTGCCCTTTAGTGAAGGATCATCGCGCTGTTCGACGCTTGCGTAGAATGCATCCATATCGACATGGATGATCTTGCGCAGCCCCATTGGCTCGAAGGAATCATCGTCGCATCCGTCGGTCATGCGGCCAGCATATCACCGCTGGCGATAGGACAACATGATTTGCGGAATTCGATTGCAAGGGGTGGCAAAAGCCGTTTGCTGCCGCCATGGGTAAGAAATGTCGTCGCCCCCCAGTGTTCATTCCCCGTCTCCCGCGCCTTTCCCAATCACCGAGCGCGAACTGGTGTTCCTGCTCGCCATGATTCAAGCGCTGCATGCATTGGCTATAGACACGATGTTGCCAGCGCTGGGTAACATTTCACGCGATCTGGTGGTCTCAGACCCCAACCGACGCCAGCTGGTGGTCGGCCTGTTTCTGTTCGGCCTGGGTGCCGGGGCGCTGTTTCCGGGCGCGCTTGCTGATCGGTTTGGCCGCAGAAAAGTGTTGCTCACCTGCATCGGTGGATATGTCGCTTTGTCGCTGATCTCTGCCTTTGCGTGGAGCTTTACCGTGCTGGCTGCTATCCGCTTTGTGCAGGGGCTCCTTTCGGCGGGCATGTCGGTTGTACCCAATGCAATCATCCGCGATCGTTTCGAGGGTGACCGCATGGCGCGGCTACAGTCGACCATCGGCATGATTTTCCTCGTCGTGCCCATGATCGCACCTAGCTTGGGCCAGTTGATTCTGCTGTTTGCCGGTTGGCGCTGGATTTTCGGCTTGATGGCGCTGCAAGGCCTGGTGATCGGCCTTTGGACATGGCGGCGATTGCCTGAAACAATGCACCCGGAATATCGTCAGGCGATAAACCTTCGGGCGATTGCCACCAACATGGGTGTGGCGCTGACCAATCGCCCGTCCATCGGCTATGTGCTGGGTGTAGCCTGCACCATGGGCGTTGGCTGGGGCTATATCCAGTCGAGCCAGCAGCTGGTTGCCGAGCATTTCGGCGCGGGCGCACTGTTCCCTTTGCTGTTTGGCGGCATGGCGCTATCGATGGCGAGCGCCAACCTGATTAACTCGCGCATTGTTGAACGCTTCGGCGCGCGGCGCGTTTCCCATACAGCTTTAGTGGTCTACATTGTGCTGTCTTCAGCGCAGGCCTGGCTGTCACATAGCCCTCATGAAACCCTTTGGACTTTCGTGCCGCTGCTCACCATGAACCTGATGCTCAGCGGCTTTATCGGCGCGAACTTCGGCTCGATTGCTCTCCAGCCCTTCGCCCGCATTGCCGGCGCAGCGAGCTCGGTACAGACATTCGTCCGACTGGTGCTGGCCTCGCTGATCGGCGCGTTTGTTGGTCAAGCCTATGACCAGAGCGCGCGGCCGCTCAGCCATGCTTTCCTGCTTGCCGGAATCGTCACTCTGGCGCTGATACTGTTCAGCGAGAGGGGACGGCTGTTTCGCAGACTGAATCCGCCGGGTTCGGTACGGCCAATCGCCTAGATGCGGAGGCCGCAGCAATCTAAAGGTCTTTCGCCTTCATCTGGAAGATTGTTGTGTGCGGTTCATGCGCTGCCATGCGGGTAAGCAGCAGATCAAGTTCATGCTCGGCGATGATGATTCCGGCATGCTGAGGACGGACGAAGCCGACTTCGGCCATATGGCGATTGAAGGCGAGCAGGTGATCGAAAAACCCGAAGGCATTGAGCAGCCCCACCGGCTTGGCGTGATAACCCAGCTGCGCCCAGCTGACCGCCTCCCACAGCTCGTCCATCGTGCCTACCCCGCCGGGGATGGTGATGAAGCCATCGGACAGGTCGGTGAAGGCCGCCTTGCGCTCGTGCATATTGGCGACCACGCGCAGCTCGGTGCAATCGTGATTGGCCACCTCGCCCGAAACCAGAGCCTCCGGGATCACGCCGATCACTTCGCCACCAGCCTTTAGCGCACCAGAGGCCACCGCGCCCATAAGGCCCAGTCGTCCACCACCATAGACCAGCCCGATGCCCCGCTCGGCTAGGGTGCGCCCCACTTCGCTGGCGAGTGCGATGTAGCGCGGGTCCGCAGGGGTTGCGGAACCGCAATAGACAGCAAGGCGTTTCATCTGGATCAGGTCTCCCGCCAACCCACCGGGAAAGCAACTTCGTATTGCCCGATTGGTTTGCAAGGAGCAATCATGTGCTTGCGCGCGCGCAATCATCCGCCATGATCGCTGGCGGTCCTTCATAGGAACAAGCCAATGGACATCGGATTTATCGGACTTGGCCGGATGGGCGGCAATATGGTGCGGCGGCTGAGTAAGGGCGGGCATAAGGCTCACATATTCTCGATCGACAAGGCCGAGCGTGAAGCGCTGGCGGCAGAGACCGGTGCGATTGCCGCCAGCTCGATCGCCGAGCTGGTCTCAGGCCTCTCCACCCCGCGCACTGTCTGGCTGATGGTTCCAGCGGGAGCGATCACGCAAGGGGTGATAGACGAGATCGCTCCGCGCCTTCTGGCCGGTGATACGCTGATCGACGGCGGCAATTCGATGTTCAAGGACAGCGCCGCTCGGGCAGCTGCCCTTGCCACGCGCGGGATCACTTTCCTCGATTGCGGCACCAGTGGCGGGCTTTTCGGGCTGGAGCGTGGCTATAGCTTGATGGTCGGCGGCGATGCGGCGGCGGTGGCGCGCAATGCGCCGATCTTTGCGACCCTGGCTCCCGGCATTGCTACTGCCGAGCGAACGCCTGCGAGGGCTGGCGGGCCGGAGGCTCCCGGCGAGCAGGGCTGGCTCCACTGCGGCAAGGCGGGGGCGGGGCATTACGTCAAGATGGTTCACAACGGCATCGAGTACGGCATGATGCAGGCCTTTGCCGAAGGCTTTGGCCTGTTCGCCAGCGCGGGCGCGGAGACGGTGCCCGAGGCGATCCGCTATGATCTAGACCTTGCCGCAATCGCCGAAGTCTGGCGGCGCGGCTCTGTGGTTTCATCATGGCTGCTCGATCTTGGGGCCGATGCGCTTGCCGAAGATCCTGACCTATCGACATTCTCGCCACGTGTGGCCGATAGCGGCGAGGGGCGCTGGACGGTGCAGGCGGCGATTGAGCAAGGGGTAAGCCTGCCGGTGATCGCCGCATCGCTGTTTGGCCGCTTCGCCAGTCATGATGATGGCGCGGTGGCGAACCGGATGGTTTCGGCATTCCGAGCCAAGTTCGGCGGGCACAAGGGCGTGCCAGAGGCGAAATAACTCAGTCGAGCTCGGCCCACTGGTCAAATACCGCTGCCTGCCCATGGACTGCGCCGTGCTCGTCGACCAGATTCCACACCGTCGCCGCTTCGATGCGGAAGCGGCGGCCCTTTGCCGAAATCCGCACGCCGGCATAGTCGGCGATGAAACCGTCGCGGCTGACGCGGTTCAGCAGGTCCTGCCGCTCCTCGCGCAAAGGCGCCTCGGCGGAAAGGCGCGAGGGCGAGCCGAGGAAGGTATCAAAGCTGGTCTCGAACCGCTCCAGTGCCGCGCGGTTGGCGAAGAAGAAGCGCGGATCGTCTTCGGTGCCGTGGGCGACAATCACTTGCGGTGCGAGCCACAGCGTGGCGATGGTTTCCCCTCCGCCAGCGACCAGATCGCGCCCGGTCAGCTGCCGGTAACTGGCGGCGATCCGGGCAATCCGGCGGTCCATTTCAGGATCGGCATAGGTCTCGGGCAAGGCGGGCATGGCCAATTCATGGCCGCTCAACGTGCCGCGGTAAAGCGTCGTCGCTCTCTGTTTTCCACCGGGCCTTTACCTCTGCCAAGATCACGGCCATTCTGCTCCAAGGGAGCCGGTTGATGAAAGGATGGTCGTATGACCTCAGCTGTTGACGCGCCTGCATGGTCCAGCCTGCTGATGGGCCTAGCCGCCCTGTTCGCCGGGATCGGCGCGCTGCGCAAACCCGGCACCTGGCAGACCATGATCGCCGAAATCGAAAACTCACCAACTCTTCAATTCCTCTGCGGCATGCTGGAACTGCTGGTCGGTGCCATCGTCTATCTCGCCTGCCCGTGGACGCCGGGTGATCTGCTGTCATGCCTGATGAAGGCGATGGGCGGGTTGATGATTTTCGAAAGCTTGGCAATTATCGGCTTCTGCGATGTCTATTCGCAACTGTGGATTAAATACCTGAGCTCAATGCACCGCGGCTGGGCCCTGTTCACGTTGGTGTTCGGGTTGGCGCTGACCTCAGCGGGGATGCTGCGGTTTCATTGAGGGGAGAGTGAAGGCTCCCTTCGCTCAATCAAACAGCGACGAAACCGAACTCTCATCCGCAATCCGACGGATCGCCTCGCCGATCAGCGGGGCAATGCTCAGCACGCGGATGCGGTCGCAGGCTTTGGTCGCTTCGGTGGCGAGGATGGTGTCGGTGATCACCAGTTCCTTCAGCGCTGAATTGGCGACCCGCGCTACTGCTTTGCCCGAAAGCACGCCGTGGGTGAGGTATGCGGTAACACTGGCTGCACCGGCGGCCATCAGGGCCTCGGCGGCGTTGCACAGGGTGCCGCCAGAATCGATGATATCGTCGATCAGGATGCAGGCACGGCCCTTCACGTCGCCGATGATGTTCATCACTTCCGACTGGCCGGGCTTGTCGCGGCGCTTGTCGACGATCGACAGCGGGGCATTATCATCCAGCCGCTTCGCGAGCGCCCGGGCGCGGACCACACCGCCGACGTCAGGGGAGACGACCATCAGGTCTTGGCCGGCATAGCGTTCCAGAATGTCTGCCGCCATCACCGGCGCAGCATAGAGATTGTCGGTCGGGATGTCGAAGAAGCCCTGAATTTGCCCTGCGTGAAGGTCTACCGCCAGTACGCGGTCGGCACCTGCGGTGGTGATCAGGTTGGCAACCAGCTTGGCCGATATCGGCGTGCGCGGGCCGGGTTTGCGGTCTTGCCTAGCATAGCCGAAATAGGGAACCACGGCAGTAATCCGCTTGGCCGAGGCGCGGCGCAGCGCGTCGGTGCAGATCAGCAGTTCCATCAGGTTGTCGTTGCACGGGCTTGAAGTGGACTGGAGGATGAAAACGTCCTCACCGCGCACGTTCTCGTGGATTTCGACGAAGACTTCCTCATCGGCAAAGCGCCGCACCGATGCATCGGTCAGCGGCACCTCAAGATAGGTGGCGATCGCCTGTGCCAGGGGCAGATTGGAATTGCCTGCCAGAAGTTTCATGCGCCTGTGCCTTTTCGCTCGCGTAAACCTTGCGCGGAGGCCTTAGCGGCGAGTCATGCGAATGCAATATGGCGGGATGGGTTTAGGCCTTATTGCGCGCATCTTATTTACCCGACTACTCCCCTCGGCTAATCTCCCAAGTTACTCCCAAGGCCTCTTCGCACCTGGGGCAACGCGCGCGATGGCCTCCAGCCTGCCGGCCTGCCGTGATTCGAGAGCCATGGTCAGCAAAGGCTGCGGGCGGGCGACGAATTGGCTGGGCGACATACCGAACAGATCGGTGAATTCGCGGATCAGGTGGCTCTGATCGTAATAGCGCAGCAGCAGATCGTCCTCCTCCGCCTCGTCCCCTACACCGCGTAACTGGGCCGCCATATCGAGCGCGCGGCTGCGGCGCAGAACCTGCTTGGGCGTCAGGCCAAAATCGCGGGTGATGATACGTTCCAGCCGCCGCTGCGGGATCCCAAGCTCCTCGGCGAAATCAGCAATGGCAAAGCTGGGATCGATCAGCGCGGCCAGTTCAAACTGGGCGGTAATCGAATCGGGCTGCTCTCCGCCTTTTGCTTTGACAATGGCGCGGATGAACTGTTCTAGCACGGCGAACCAGCCTTCTGGCTCGCTTTCCTGATCGAGGCGGGCCAGCGCAGCTTCGCCCGGCAGCCCCATTTCCTCACAGGTGATGAAGCGATCGAGCAGATCGCCCGTTTGGTTGCGCAGCAGGGCATGGCCTGTGCCGGGACGCAACGAAAAGCCCACAGTCAGAAATGGGCCTATGGTCGACAGGCGCATCATGCGAGTTTGCGGGCCAAACATCAGCGCGCTCTTTTCTGACGAGCGCACGCCATCGAGCGTATGTGCTTCCCATGTGCCGCGCAGTTGCATGCGGAACACGGTAGCATCGTAGAACAGCCCGCAATCGACGCGGCAACCATTAGGTACTTCTGCCGCGCCGACATAAAGGCGACCGATCCAAGGTGCGATGTCATCTGAGGGCGCCCGGCTGAGGCAAACGGGCTGCCCGCCGCGGGTGGCGCCGAACCGCGATTTGAAGTTGGCGTCCACTGCTGGCTGCCCGCGTTTGAAAAACCGTTCCAACTGAGCCCCGTTCTCCAGCGCCGCGCACCCATGCAGATAACTGATTTAGAAAGAAACCATCCAAAAAACAAACCAAAGAATGCGGGTTGCGACCATAGTGGAGGTATCTTGACCCGGCTGGCGGCAGGCCCGATGAGCGGGTGCATGAATCTTGAAGCCGACATCGCCCTTGCGCTCCGCCTTGCTGACGTAGCTGGAGAGGCCATCCGCCCTTGGTTTCGCACCGCTATGGAGCCCGACCGAAAAAGCGATTCTACGCCGGTTACGCAGGCTGACCGCGCCGCCGAAGAGGCGATGCGCCGACTGCTCAAGGCCGAGTGTCCGCGTGACACAGTGATTGGTGAGGAATTTGGCTCTACGCCCGGCAGCTCGGGCCGGTCATGGGTGCTCGATCCGATTGATGGCACAGCAGGGTTCCTTGCCGGGCGCGCCATGTTTGGCACGCTGATCGCGCTGGTGGTTGAAGGCTGGCCGGTGCTCGGCGTGATCGATCAGCCGATCATGAAGGAGCGTTGGTTGGGGGTAAGCGGTAAGCCGACCACACTAAATGGCCAGCCGGTGCGCACCCGCACCTGCCGCGTGCTAGCCGAAGCGACGCTGGCGACAACCGGTCCGCACTATTTCGATGACCATGATGGTGGCCACTTCATGGGACTTGCCGCGAAGACGGATCACCGGCGGATGGTGATGGGCGGTGACTGTTACAACTATGCCATGCTGGCCTCGGGCCATCTCGATGTCGTCTGCGAAGCTGGGCTCAAGCTGCATGACTGGGCGGCGCTGGTCCCCGTGGTCGAGGGCGCGGGCGGCACGATGTGTGATTGGAATGGCGATCCGCTGCACGCGGGTTCTGGCGGCCATGTCCTTGCGCTCGGTGATCCGGCGCGGCTGGAAGATGTCATCGAGGCACTGGCCTGCGGGCACTAATTTCGTTGGAGAGAAAACCATGAGCATTTCGCTTTACCAAGCTTCCGTCCCCTCGTTCCTGCAGGTGCTGATCCCGGTTGGCGGGCTGGTGGAAAAGGCGCGGGCGCATTGCGCGGACAAGGGTGCGCCCGAAGAGGCGCTGCTCGGCCAGCGGCTCGCCGAGGATATGTGGCCTTTCGCCAAGCAGGTTGCAGCTGCATGCGCGCACTCGTTCGGCGCGATCGAGGCGCTGCGCAGCGGCGAAACCGGGCCGGACCTCAGTCCGCCGCCCAGCAGCTTTGCGGATCTGGCGGCAAAGGTTTCCGCTGCGGTTGCCGGATTGCAGACCGTGACCGAGGCAGAGATCGCCGCGCTGGAAAGCGGCGATGTGGTGTTCCGCTTCGGCGAGCGCGTCATGCCCTTCACCGCCAGCGACTATGTGCTGTCTTTCGCCATGCCCAATTTCTATTTCCACGCCTCGATGGTCTATGCCGTTTTGCGCAACCAGGGGCTGGCTGTCGGCAAAATGGACTGGCTTGGGCAGGTCCGCATGAAGGGTTGATTGCCATAGGGGGCTGAACGGGTCTAGGGGGCTCGAACGGGGGCGTAAAGTGCCGGGAGTGCAGGTTTGACCTCGCCTATTTTTTTCGATGCATCGGGCAAACGCCGCAGGCTGGTGGGGCGGATTGTCGCTCTGCTGCTCGGCCTTGTTCTGATTGGCGCCATTGGCTTTGCCGCAACGCTGGTCGCCGTACCAACCGAAAAGCCGCTGACGCTGGGACGTGAGCGGCAGCAGCCGCTGCCGTTCCTTTCGCACGTCAATCGGTTGCGCAAGCAGTTCCCTCGGCTCAGACCGAATGGTGCGCGCGGAGCACCAGTGCGCATCGGATTCTACGTGCCGTGGGATCCGGATAGTGCCGCCTCGCTCGAAAGGAATTACGATGCGCTCGATTGGGTGATCGCGGCCAACGCGCAAATCGAGCTGCCATCAGGCAAGCTCAACTACACCGACGATGCCAAGATCAGGAACATCAACCACAGCCACACCGACCCGCCATTTTACCTCCTGATGGTTCAGAACATCGCGCACGAGCAGTGGGATGGTGAAGGCATGGCGCGGCTGCTGGCTGATCGCCGCAAGTCCGATGCGCTGATCGATCAAACTATCGCTGCGGTGAACAGTCTGGGCTGGAACGGCGCCTGCTTTGACATAGAAAACATGCCGTCATCGGCGCTGCCAGCCTATGAAGCGATGCTGGTGCGCGCGCATGACAAATTTGCCCGCGCCGGCCTTGCCCTGACCATGACTGTTCCAGCAGGCGAACCCGACTGGAAACTTGGGCGCTTCGCCGCCGCTGTCGATGACGTTATCTTCATGGACTATGACGACCACTGGCAGGGCGGCACGGCTGGGCCGATTGCCTCGCAGGCGTGGTTTGACGAACAGCTTGTGATCGCCCGGCGCGATATTCCGGCAGACAAGTTGATCATCGCTATCGGCTCATACGGCTATGACTGGCACGACGGCACCGCCGATGCCATGACCATCGCGGAAGCCTGGCAGGAAGCGCGCGATAGCGATGCCATGCCGGTGTTCGATTCAGTAAGCGGCAACTCCGGCTTCGCTTTCGAAGACACCAACGAAAGCGGCACGCACAAGCATACCGTGTGGATGATGGACGCAGCGACCAACTGGAACCAGCTGGTGCAACTTCAGGGCATCAAGGGCTTGGCCCTTTGGCGTCTGGGTAGCGAAGACCCGCATTTCTGGGATGCGCTTGCGGCATCGCGCAATGGCAAGCGCCCGACGCTTGAAACGATACCCGCCTCACCGGGAACTGACATCGAAGGCAATGGTGAGATCCTGCGTGTTGTAGCCGAGCCCACAGGCGGATTGCGCGAGATTGTCTGGGGTGCGAACGGGACTATCGCCAATGAAACCTACAAGGTTCTGCCCAGCCCCTATGTCGTGCGCCGCACCGGGGGGGGCGATGCCAAGAAAATTGCGCTGACTTTCGATGATGGCCCCGATCCCGCCTATACTCCCAAGATGCTCGATATTCTCGAGGCCAGACACGCCCCTGCTACCTTTTTCGTCATTGGAGAAAATGTGCTCGAGCATCCCGGCCTCGTTCGGCGGATCGCGGCCGATGGTTTTGAGTTGGGCAATCACAGTTTTACCCACCCCAACCTTGCTCAGGTAACCGATCTTGGCACCCGGCTGGAGCTTAATGCCACCCAGCGGCTGATCGAATCTTATACTGGCCGTTCGATGCGCCTGTTCCGCGCGCCCTATTTCGGTGACGCCGAGCCCTCGACCGCCGACGAATTGCGCCCGGCTCTGCTGGCCCAACAGCGCGGCTATACGATTGTCGGGCTCCATGTTGATCCAGGTGACTGGAAAACGCCGGGGGCAGCCCAAATTGCGCAGTCGACGATCGCCCAGATCGAGGCAGGCACTGCCGAGCACAGCGCCAATATCGTTCTTCTCCACGATGGCGGCGGAAATCGCGAACAGACCGTCGCGGCGTTGCCGCTGATAATCGATGGCCTGCGCGCCAAGGGCTACCAACTGGTCAGCGTGGCAGAGCTTGCCGGGCTCAGCCACGATGCGGTGATGCCGCCGATCACCGGCACCGACAAGGCCGCCGTCGACGCCGACGTCGGGATATTCCTGGGCCTTGGCGCGCTGAGCTATGCTATCCGCTGGCTCTTCTTCTTTGCCATTGCGCTCGGCATTGCCCGCGCGGTGTTCATGACGGCGCTCGCCCTCATGGACCGCAGGGCTAACAAGGCACACTTCGCCGATGCACCGCAGCCGCCGGTTTCGGTGATCATTCCGGCCTATAATGAAGAGGCGGTAATCGTCACTTCGATCCAGACCGTGCTGGCGAGTGACTATCCGGCTCTGGAAATCATTGTCGCCGATGATGGGTCAAAGGATGCGACCAGCGCCCGGGTGGCCGAGCATTTCGGCAATGACCCGCGTGTGCGTCTGCTGACCATGACCAATGGCGGCAAGGCGAGCGCGATCAACCGGGCGCTCGGACATGCGAGCGGCGAGATCATCATCTCGCTTGATGCCGATACCCAGTTCCTGACCGACACCATTTCGAAGCTGGTGCGCTGGTTCGTCGATCCCAAGATCGGCGCAGTGGCGGGCAATGCGCGGGTTGGCAATCAGGTGAACCTCGCCACCCGCTGGCAGGCGATCGAATATGTCACCGCTCAGAATGTCGAGCGGCGGGCACTTGATTCGCTGAGGGCGATCACCGTGGTGCCGGGTGCCGTGGGTGCATGGCGGCGTGCTGCGCTCGATGCCGTGGGTGGCTATCCAGAGGATACCCTCGCAGAGGATCAGGACCTGACTATCGCCATCCAGAAGCAGGGCTGGCGTGTCGCCTATGATGTCGAAGCAATAGCGCTGACCGAAGCGCCCGAAAGCTTCAAGGCGCTTGGTAAGCAACGCTTCCGCTGGTCATTCGGCACGTTGCAATGCCTGTGGAAGCACCGCAGTGTGCTGCGGGAAGGCCGACCGCGGGGCCTCGCTTGGTTCGGTATGCCGCAGGCCTGGATGTTCCAGATCATATTTGCCGCTATTTCGCCTGTGATCGACCTCGCGCTGGCGCTGTCGATTGTCATGACCGGGGTCAGGGTCTTCCAGCACGGCTGGGCGCAGACCCAGAGCGACGTGCTGCGGATGCTGGTCTATTGGATTGTGTTCGTAGGGATCGACCTGCTCGCCGGATGGATCGCCTATCGGCTGGAACCAGTGCGCCAGCGCTTCCCGGGCTTCCTGATGGTGATGCAGCGCTTCTACTATCGCCAGCTGATGTACGGCATTGTCCTGCGCTCGATTGCTGCCGCCCTTCGCGGTCGGCATGTAGGCTGGGGAAAGCTGGAACGGACGGGGTCAGTCTCTGGAGCGGCTTAGTTTTCTGCTTCAGGTAAACTGAAACAGGCGCGGCACCAGCCCGCTCCCCCGCCCGACCACCCAATACTAGGTTACCCTATGGGTGGCCGGGCGGGGGAGCGGGCTGGTGCCGCTTCCACGGCAGTGGACCAGGATCAATCACGCCATTCCGCTTGCAATCCTGGCGACTCTCCCTTAGTGGCCCGCGCTTCATCGACACGGATTCGATAGCTGGCCTGGCTCACAAGGGCTGCCAGGGCTGGCTGGACGTGTCTCCACATGAAGGAGTCAGAAATGCCCAAGATGAAGACCAAAAGCGGCGTTAAGAAGCGTTTTCGCCTCACCGCCACTGGCAAAATCAAGCACGGTGCTGTCGGCAAGCGCCACCGTTTGATGAGCCATAATGCCAAGTACATCCGCCAGCATCGCCGTACCGATACGATCTCTGACGCTGATGCGAAGGTGATCAAGAAGTGGGCGCCCTACGGGCTTAGCTGAGCAATTTCGGAGTACTGAATTATGGCACGTGTCAAAAGGGGTGTTACCACCCGCGCCAAGCACAAGAATATCCTCGAGCAGGCCAAGGGTTACCGCGGCCGCCGGAAGAATACCATTCGCGTTGCGCGTCAGGCGGTCGAAAAGGCCGGCCAGTATGCCTATCGCGATCGCAAGGTTAAGAAGCGGTCGTTCCGCGCTCTGTGGATCCAGCGTATCAACGCTGCGGTGCGCGAAGCAGGCCTGACCTATTCGCAGTTCATCCACGGCACCAAGTTGGCGGGCATCGAGCTTGACCGCAAGGCAATGGCCGATCTGGCGATGAACGAAGCCGGCGTGTTCACTGCGGTGATCGCTCAGGCGAAAGCTGCGCTGGGCTGATAAGCTCAAAGCTGAACTAAACAGGGGCGCGGAAGGCAGATGCTTTCCGCGCCCTTTGTTTTTGCCTTAAACGACCACTGAATTTATCATTGCCAAATTACCACAGTTTCGGCCATGACAGCGTCACGCATGAAAAACAGGGTGTCGCTAGATTGTCAGGTTCAGGCGCGGTTCTTCCAACCGCCTCCTGAGTTGCGGCGATATTTCACCACCTTTTATCTGATTGAATTTGGTGTAAAATCAGGCGCAAGGGTTACCGACTATCTGCACCCCGAATGGGGTAATCTGCGATTTTTGAGCGGCGATTGCCCCGATGCCGAGGCAATGGGTGGCACGAGCATTTCGGGCACGAACTTTTGCGTCACCGGCCCCAGTTCCAAGACCGTTCGCTTCACCATCGGCCCGACTGCGCGGATGTGGGGGATCGGTTTCCTGCCGCTCGGCTGGGCTAAATTTGTCCGGGCCGATGCCCGGGAACTCGCTAATGCCTTGCTCGATGGGAACGTGCACCCGGCCTTTGCCAGCTTTGCGTCGCTCGGCGAAGCGCTCTACGGCCCGATCCCTGATGTCGAGGCCGAGCTTGGCCGGATTGGCCGCTACTTCCTTGACCGCGTTGATAAACCGGTCAGCGAGGAAGAGAGGATCCGCAAGGTTCACGCCGCTTTGGTTGATCCCAGGATAAAGAGCGTTGCCGAACTGGTTGAGCGGGTCTCGATTGGCCAGCGCACGATCGAACGCACCTGTGATCGGGCCTTCGGTTTCCGGCCCAAGCTACTGCTGCGCCGTCAGCGCTTCTTGCGCAGCCTTTCGCATTACATGCTCGATCCCTCGCTCAAATGGATTGGTGCGCTGGACGGGCATTACCATGATCAGGCACAATTTGTTCGTGATTTCAAAGAGTTCATGGGAATTTCCCCGCGTCAATATGCTGCACTCGATAAGCCGATCCTCTCTGCGGTTATGCTGGAGCGCGCGCGTTTTGCCGGCAAGGCGGTGCAGGGTCTCGATACGCCGGAGGGCGGCGGTCCAGAGGTCATGGCGTGAAAGTTGCGGCCTAGGCTAACAGCCTCTAAAGGGCCGCATTCAAGCAGACGACCGAACGGAAACCCAAGTGGATTACTCAAGCTCCCAGGCCGAAGCACTTGCCCGCATTGCCGCGGCCGGTGATCTCGATTCCATCGAGCGGCTGCGGGTAGAATTTCTCGGCAAGCAGGGTTCGATCTCGGCCCTGCTGAAGACGCTGGGCGGCATGAGCCCCGAAGCGCGGCAGGCTGAAGGGCCGCAGATCCACGCGCTGCGCGAGGCGGTTACCGCAGCACTGGCCGATGCCAAAGCGGTGCTCGAAGCGGCTGCGCTCGAGGCAAAACTTGCCGCCGAAACCGTCGATCTTTCGCTACCCGCACCGGAGTTGCCGCGCGGCACTATCCATCCGGTTTCGCAGGTGATGGACGAACTGGCAGAGATCTTCGCCGATATGGGCTTTTCGGTCGCTACGGGTCCGGAAATCGAAGACGACTGGCACAATTTCACCGCGCTCAACATGCCTGAAAGCCATCCGGCGCGGGCGATGCACGATACGTTTTACTTCCCGGACAAAGACGGCGAAGGCCGCGATATGTTGCTCCGCACGCACACCAGCCCGGTGCAGATCCGGACTATGCTGGCGCAGGGCGCGCCCTTGCGCATCATTGCCCCGGGCCGGGTCTATCGCTCTGACTCAGACGCCACCCACACGCCGATGTTCCATCAGGTTGAAGGTCTGGTGATCGACAAGGGCATCCACCTCGGCCACCTGAAGTGGACGCTGGAAACTTTCCTCAAGGCCTTCTTCGAGCGCGAGGACATCGTTCTGCGCCTGCGCCCCTCTTATTTCCCCTTCACCGAGCCTTCGGTGGAAGTCGATGTCGGCTTCAAGCTTGAAGGTGGACGCCGCGTGCTCGGCGGCTCCGGCGATGCGCCCGGCCACGGCTGGATGGAGCTGCTCGGCAGCGGCATGGTCAACCGCAAGGTCATCGAATACGGCGGGCTCGATCCTGACGAGTGGCAGGGCTTTGCCTTTGGCGTGGGGGTCGACCGGCTCGCCATGCTGAAATACGGCATGGACGATCTGCGTGCCTTCTTTGACGGCGACGGGCGCTGGCTGCAGCATTACGGCTTCTCGCCGCTCGATGTGCCCACCCTTTCCGCCGGTGTGGGAGCAGTCGCATGAAGTTCTCGCTCTCCTGGCTCAAACACTTCCTCGAAACCGAAGCTTCGATTGAGGATATCTCCGCGCGTCTCAATGCCATCGGCATCGAGGTGGAAGGTATCGAGAACCCGGCGGACAAGCTGGCGGGCTTCCGCGTTGCCAAGGTTCTCACCGCCGCGCGGCATCCCGATGCTGACAAGCTGCAAGTGCTCACCGTCGATTCCGGTGACGGCAAGCCGCTGACGGTTGTTTGCGGTGCGCCCAATGCCCGCGCTGGCCTTGTCGGCGTGCTGGGGCTCCCCGGTGCGACCGTTCCGGCGAACGGCATGGTGCTCAAGGTCGCCGCCGTGCGCGGGGTCGAGAGCAACGGCATGATGTGCTCGACCCGCGAGCTGGAACTGGGCGAGGATCACGACGGCATTATCGAACTGCCCGAAGACGCCCCCATCGGCACGCCCTTTGCTGATTACCACGGCGCCGATCCGGTGTTCGACGTAGCCATCACGCCGAACCGCCCGGACTGCATGGGGCTTTACGGCATCGCCCGCGATCTCGCGGCGGCGGGGCTGGGAGCGCTTAAGCCCTTCGCTGCGTCGGTCGCTTCCGGCTCCTATCCCTGCCCGGTCGAAATCCGCACCGAAGACGCGGAAGGCTGCCCGGCATTCTATGGCCGCGTGATCAAGGGTGTGACCAACGGCGCCTCGCCCGAATGGATGCAGGCGCGGCTGAAAGCTGCCGGCCAGCGTCCGATCTCGGCGCTGGTCGACATCACCAATTATGTGATGCTCGCTTTTGGCCGTCCGGCGCACGCCTATGACCTTGCCAAGCTGAACGGCGCGGTGGTTGCGCGGCGGGCGAGAGACGGCGAGACCTGCCTTGCGCTCAACGGCAAGGAATACCCGCTCGATCCGACGATGACGGTGATCGCTGATGACAGCGGCGTGCATGACATTGCCGGGATCATGGGCGGCGAGCATTCGGGCTGCTCCGACACGACCACTGACGTGCTGCTCGAGATTGCCTATTTCAACCCCGAGAACATCGCAGCCACCGGCCGCAAGCTGAACCTCACGTCTGACGCCCGCGCCCGGTTTGAACGCGGCGTCGATCCGCAGTTCCTCGATGCCGGGCTCGATATTCTCACCGATCTGATCCTGCGCATCTGCGGCGGTGAAGCTTCGGAGGTTGTTCGCGCTGGCACGCCGCCTTCGGGCGCAAAGGTCGTCGCCTATGATCCTTCGCTCAGCCAGACGCTGGGCGGCGTGGCGATTGCTGGGGACGAGCAAAAGCGTATCCTCGGCGCGCTGGGCTTTGTCGTGGCGGCGGACTGGAAAGTCACCACCCCCGGCTGGCGGCCAGACATTGATGGCGCGCCCGATATCGTCGAGGAAGTTGTCCGCATTCACGGGCTGGACAATGTCGCCTCGGTGGCCTTGCCGCGCAGTGATGGCGTTGCCCGGCCAACGGCTACGCCAGCGCAGAAGCTGGAACGCCGCGTGCGCCGTGCGGCTGCATCGCGTGGGCTCAATGAGGCGGTGACATGGTCGTTCCTGCCGACCGCAGAAGTCGGGCACTTCGCCGCCGGCGACCTGTGGATGCTGGCCAACCCGATCAGCGAGGACATGAAGGCCATGCGCCCCTCGCTGCTGCCCGGCCTGCTCTCCGCTGCCGCACGCAATGTCGCACGCGGGGCATCGAGCCTGCGTCTGTTCGAGATTGGCCGCCGCTATCTGCGCGGCGAGAATGGCGCCAGTGACGAGCGCCTGTCGCTCTGCGTCGTGCTGGCAGGCGACAAGACTGCACGCGGCTGGGCGAGTGGCAAGGCTGCGGCTTTCGATGCCTTTGATGCCAAGGCCGAAGCTCTGGCCCTGCTGGCTGAAGCCGGAGCGCCGGTTGATAATCTGCAGGTTATGGGAGAGGCTGGTTCGCAGTTCCACCCCGGCCAGTCCGCCACGCTGCGGCTTGGGCCCAAGACGGTGCTCGCCCGCTTTGGCATGATCCACCCGGCGACCGCCAAGGCCTTCGATATCGATGTGCCGGTCGCTATGGTCGAGCTGTTCCTCGATGCCATTCCGGGCAAGCGCGGCGCGGCGAGCTTCGCCCGCGCGGCCTATGCTCCGCCTGCGCTGCAAGCGGTGACGCGGGACTTTGCCTTCCTTGTCGGCGCGGATGTGCCCGCAGGTGATCTGGTCCGTCTGATCAAAGGCGCGGACAAGGCGAACATCGTCGCCGCGCGGCTGTTCGATGATTTCCGGGGCCAAGGCGCGCCGGAAGGGCAGAAGAGCCTTGCGGTTGAGGTGACTCTGCAGCCGCAGGACAAGAGCTATGCCGAGGAAGACCTCAAGGCCGTGGCCGACAAGGTGACTGCGGCTGCGTCGAAACTCGGCGCGGTGCTGCGCGGATGAAGGTTGCCCTCGTCACTGGCGCTTCCTCCGGGATCGGAGAAGCCTGCGCGCGGGCTCTGCTGGCCGCTGGCTGGCGCGTTGTCGGCACCGGGCGGCGGGCTGACCGGCTGGCTGAACTGGCGGCCGAGCTGGGCGATAACTTCTGCCCGGCAGTGTTTGACGTTCGCGACGAAGCGGCGCGGGATGCGGCGCTGGATGCCTTGCCCGATGCGTTCCGCGCCTTCGATCTGCTGGTCAATAACGCTGGCCTCGCGCTGGGCACTGGCCCCGCACAAACGGTCGAGCTCGATCAGTGGAAGACGATGATCGACACCAATGTCACCGCGCTGGTTTCGATCACCCACAAGCTGCTGCCCGGCCTGATCGAGCGCAAGGGCGCAATCATCAACCTGTCCTCAGTGGCGGCGACTTATCCCTATACTGGCGGCAACGTTTATGGCGGGACCAAGGCCTTCGTGCGGCAGCTCAGCCTTGGCCTGCGCTCTGATCTTGCCGGAACCGGCGTGCGGGTCACTTCGATCGAGCCGGGCATGGTCGAAACCGAATTCACCCTCGTACGCAATGGCGGCGATCAGGCAGCGAGCGACACGCTCTATGGCGGGGCCAATCCGCTCGACGGCAATGACATTGCCGAGGCTGTTTGCTGGATCGCGGGCCTGCCGCCGCACTACAATATCAATACGATCGAGATGATGCCGGTGAGCCAGAGCTTCGCCGGCTTCCAGGTCGCCCGTAACTCCTGAAGAACTGTCCCTGAACGTGTCCAATCGCCGTACCTTCGCCATCATCTCGCATCCTGACGCGGGTAAGACGACGCTGACCGAGAAGCTGCTGCTTCAGGGCGGCGCGATCCATCTGGCGGGCGAAGTAAAGGCGCGGGGGCAGGCGCGGCGAGCGCGGTCTGACTGGATGAAGATCGAGCAGCAGCGCGGGATTTCGGTCACCAGCTCGGTGATGACCTTTGAGCGACAGGGCATCACCTTCAACCTGCTCGACACCCCGGGCCACGAGGACTTTTCCGAAGACACCTATCGCACATTAACCGCCGTCGATTCCGCGATCATGGTGATCGATGCAGCCAAGGGCATCGAACCGCAGACGCGCAAGCTGTTCGAGGTTTGCCGCCTGCGTTCGGTGCCGATCATCACTTTCGTCAACAAGGTGGACCGCGAAGGCCGCTCGCCCTTCGAGACGATGGACGAGGTTGCCGATGCACTGGCGCTCGATGTCTGTCCGATGGCCTGGCCGGTTGGGCTGGGCGGCGAATTCAAGGGCGTGTTCGATTTCGCCAGCGGCCTCACCAGCCGTCCCGAGGGCGATAGCCGGGAGTTTCTTGGCAAACGCGACGGTGATGAACTGCCCGCCGATATTGCCGACGAGATCGAACTGGCGCGCGGTGGCTATCCGGCATTCGATCTCGAGGCCTATCGCAATGGCGACCTGACCCCGGTCTATTTTGGCTCGGCGTTGAAAAACTTCGGCGTCGCCGAACTGATCGATGCCATTGCCAATTTCGCCCCGCCACCCCGCCCTCAGCCTTCGGATCAGGGGACGATCGAGCCGGATGGCAAAGAGGTCACCGGCTTCATCTTCAAGGTGCAGGCCAATATGGACCCGATGCACCGCGACCGGATCGCCTTCATGCGGCTGGCATCGGGCACTTTTAAGCGCGGCATGAAACTCACCCCTTCGGGCAGCGGCAAGCCGATGGCGATCCACTCGCCGATCCTGTTCTTCGCGCAAGACCGCGAACTCGCCGACAGCGCTGAGCCCGGCGACATCATCGGCATCCCCAATCACGGCACCTTGCGGGTGGGTGATACCCTGTCAGAGAGCAACAAGGTGCGCTTCACCGGCCTGCCCAACTTCGCCCCCGAAATTCTGCGCCGCGTGCAGCTGAAAGACCCGACCAAGACCAAGCAACTGCGCAAGGCGCTCGACGATCTCTCGGAAGAGGGCGTGATCCAGGTGTTCTACCCTGAGATTGGCGCGCAGTGGATCGTCGGCGTGGTCGGGCAGCTGCAGCTGGAAGTGCTGATCAGCCGCCTTGAGGCGGAATACAAGGTCGAGGCCATGCTTGAGCCTTCGCCCTTCGACACCGCGCGCTGGCTGAAGGGATCGGACGCGGCAGTAAAGGCCTTTGCTGACATCAACATGAGCAACCTCGCCAAGGACCGCGATGGCGATCCGGTGTTCATGGCCCGCTCGAGCTGGGACGTGGGTTACCAGCAGGAGCGCAATCCGGATCTGGTGTTCTCGGCGACGAAGGAGCGCTGAGCCCTTTCCCCGCAGCAATGAAAGGGATATTGCTGCCCCATGGCCGATTTCACCGAAACCCTCACCCCCGACGACATCGCGATGATCGCGCGGCAAGGCGTCTATTTTGTCGCCACGGCCACGGCAGAGGGCCGGATCAACCTCAGCCCCAAGGGGCTAGCCGAGACGTTCAAGATCCTCTCACCCGCCCGCGTCGCCTATCTTGATCTCGCCGGATCGGGCAACGAGACCAACGCGCATTTGCTCGCTGATGGCCGGATCACGGTGATGATGTGCAATTTTGAGCAGCCCGCGCTGATCCTGCGGATATATGGCAAAGGCCGTCCGGTGCTGCCCGCCGATCCTGATTGGGACGAGCTGGCCGCCCACTTCACCCTGCTGCCAGGCACGCGCCAGATCTTCGATATCGCGGTAGAATCAGTGCAGACGAGCTGCGGCTGGGGCATTCCGCTGATGGAAATGGACCGCCAACGCGAAACGCTGGTCAAGTATCATGCACAGCAGGATCCCGATAAGTGGGCGGCGAAGTATTCGGCGCGGGACAAGTCGATTGATGGCCTGCCGACCCGGCCGACAGATCGCTATATTGCCGGTGAGGCTGATCAGTAAGCACAGTGCAAATAAAGGTCGCCAGTTATAACATCCATAAAGGCGTGGGGTTAGACCGGCGGCGCGATCCCGAGCGGATTCTCGCCGTGCTGCGAGAGATCGACGCTGACGTTATCGCCCTGCAAGAGGCTGATCGCCGCTTTGGCGACCGGGCCAGCGTTCTGCCGCGCGGCCTGATCGACGATCACAGTCCATGGCGCGTGGCGCCGATCCGCTCGCGGCCCGATTCGATGGGCTGGCATGGCAACGCACTGCTGGTGCGGCGCGGGATCGAGGTTACGCTGGCCGAACCGGTGCGGCTACCGACGCTTGAGCCGCGCGGCGCGATCTGTGCCGAACTTTTGGTCCAGGGAACGCGCATCCGCGTTGCTGGCATGCACCTCGACCTCTCAGGGCTCAGGCGACGGCGTCAGTTACGTGCGGTGCTCGATCATGTCGGCAGCAATGGCGATATGTGCCCGACCGTACTCATGGGTGATTTCAACCAGTGGTCGCACATCCGCGGGGCCATGCGCGAGTTCGGGCCTGACTGGCAGACGATCGTGCCCGGCAACAGCTTTCCCTCGCGCCAGCCAGTCGCTGCGCTCGACCGGATCGTGCTGTCGCAGCATTGGACAGCGCTCGAATCCGGGGTCCACCACAGCGCGCTTTCGGCGCGGGCATCTGATCATTTACCGGTCTTTGCCCGGATTAGTCATGGCTAAAAAATAAGCACATGCCCGCGAATCGGGCGCTGTAGCGCGATTTGTTAACGGGCCTGATTCGGTCAACCATCTGAAAAGCAATCATATCCAACATCTGGCACACCCCTTGCTTTAACAGTTTCGCCGGAATGTTCCGGCAGGCTGACAGGGGTTACCGATGAAGTTCATCATCGCCATCATCAAGCCGTTCAAGCTCGACGAAGTGCGTGAAGCACTGGGCGCCATCGGCATTGCCGGAATGACCGTCTCTGAAGTCAAGGGTTTCGGACGGCAAAAAGGGCAGACGGAAATCTACCGCGGTGCGGAATATTCCACCAACATGCTGCCTAAAGTGAAGATCGAAATTGCCGCGAGTGACGATCTTGCACCGCAAGTAGTCGAAACGATCCAGCAAGTCGCCAGCACATCGGCGATCGGCGACGGCAAGATCTTCGTTCTCGATCTGGCTGAGGCCGTTCGTATCCGCACCGGCGAAGCCGGGGACACAGCGCTCTAAGCGCCGGTCTGACAGGAGGTAACATCACAATGATACGCAAACTTCTCTGCGGTGCCGGTGCTCTGGGGGCTTCGCTCCTCACCGCTTCCACCGCTTTCGCACAAGCCGCGCCTGCCTTGGTCAAGGCGCCGGACGTCGCCCACATGGCCACCATGGTCAACAAGGGTGACACCACCTGGATGCTGGTTTCGTCGGTTCTGGTCTTGATGATGAGCATTCCCGGCCTCGCGCTGTTCTATGGCGGCCTTGTCCGTACCAAGAACATGCTTTCGGTCCTGATGCAGGTATTCATGATCGTTTCGATCACCGGCCTGATGTGGGCGGTTGTCGGCTATTCGCTCTCCTTCACTGGCGGTTCGCCGTTCATCGGCGGTCTGTCCAAGGCGTTTATGCAAGGCGTGACCAGCGGCACATATGCTGCGACGTTCTCTAACAATGTCTACATCCCGGAACTGTCCTATTTCGTCTTCCAGATGACATTCGCCATGATCACCCCGGCGCTGTTCATTGGTTCGTTCGCTGAACGCATCAAGTTCTGGCCGCTGATGCTGTTCACGGTTCTGTGGTCGCTGCTGGTCTATTACCCAGTTGCACACATGGTTTGGTACTGGGCTGGTCCAGACTTCCTGCCAGATGCACCGACCGATTCCGGCTTCCTGTTCGCCAAGGGCGCGCTCGATTTCGCAGGCGGCACCGTGGTTCACATTAACGCTGGTATCGCTGGTCTGGTCGGCTGCCTGGTTCTCGGCAAGCGTCTGGGCTTCGGCAAGGAAAGCACCCCGCCGCACTCGCTGACCATGACCATGATCGGCGCTTCGCTGCTGTGGGTGGGCTGGTTCGGCTTCAACGCTGGTTCCAACCTGGAATCGAACGGCGTTGCTGCGGTTGCCTTCGTCAACACCATGCTTGCAACCTGCGCTGCAGCGCTGAGCTGGGCCATTGTCGAGCAGATCGTCCACAAGAAGCCCTCGATGCTGGGTGCCGCTTCGGGTGCCGTTGCCGGCCTTGTCGCGATCACCCCTGCTTCGGGTTATGGCGCACCGATGACCTCGATCGTGCTCGGCCTGATTGTTTCGCCGATCTGCTTCTTCTTCGTCTCGACGGTGAAGAACAAGTTCAAGTACGACGATACGCTCGACGTATTCGGCGTCCACTGCATCGGCGGAATCACCGGCGCTTTGGCTACTGCGGTCGTCGCAGCGCCAAACCTCGGCGGTCAGGGCTACTTCGATTACACCAAGTTCCCCGCCGTTGCGGTCGCCCCGGGCGATTACAGCATCACCGGTCAGCTGTGGATCCAGCTGCAGGCAGTGGCCACCACGCTTTTGTGGTCGGGAATTGTCTCGGCGATCCTCCTGATTGCCATCAAGTACACCATCGGCCTGCGTCCTACCGAGGATGCTGAGCGCGAAGGCCTTGACCTTACCGAACACGGCGAGCGCGCATACAACATGTAAGCACTCGCTAGAAATTGGCGGGGCCGGGAGAACCTCCTCTCCTCCTCTCACCCGGTTCCGCCAACCCATGTTCCTCCTGCGAACACAACTCAAAGGCCCGGGCCAGCCGCCCGGGCCCTTTTTTGTTTGGGCTTTACAGGCCCCCGGCAAAGGCCGAATTAGCGCTAATGACTGAAGAAGAAATCGAAAAGCGGCTGCATCGGCGCCGGTTCTACAAAGCCGAACAGGAGGCTGGCTTCGTTGCCAGCCATGTCACCCATACCCCACAGACCCTTAGCCCCAGCTATCAGCTGGCTTTCCGGGATACGGATTTCCTGCTCCGCGAAGAGCTGCGGCCGGTGCGTTTTCAGCTGGAACTGCTGAAATGCGAGATGCTGATGGAAGAGGCGCGGATCGGCTCGACGCTGGTCTGCTATGGCTCGGCGCGCATTCCTTCGCCCGAACAGGTTGAGGCCAAGCTGGCTGCGGCCAAGACCGACAAGGAACGCAAGATCGCCGAGCGGCTAGCGGCCAATTCGAAATATTACGATGAAGCCCGCACGCTCGCCCGAATCGCCAGCGAATGTTCGATTGTCGAGCAGGGCATGCGCCAGTTCGTCGTCTGCTCAGGCGGCGGGCCGTCGATCATGGAGGCTGCCAATCGCGGTGCGGCTGAAGCGGGCGCCGAGACTATCGGGCTCAACATCGTGCTGCCGCACGAGCAGGCACCCAACCTTTACGTCACCCCGCGCCTCGCCTTCCAGTTCCACTATTTCGCGCTGCGCAAGATGCACTTCCTGCTCCGCGCGAAAGCAGTGGCGGTGTTCCCCGGCGGCTTTGGCACGCTCGACGAATTCATGGAACTGCTTACTCTGGTGCAAACCGGCAAGATGCGGCCCATCCCGATCCTGCTCTTCGGGCGGGAGTTCTGGAACAAAGTGATCAACTTCGAGGCGCTCGCCGAAGAAGGCGTAGTCAACGAGGCCGATCTCAAGCTGTTCACCTGGGTGGAAACGGCCGAGGAAGGCTGGGATGTGATCCGGGACTTTTACGATCTGGATTAACGAACGGCGGCGTGCCCCAGCGGCCCATGCCCTTCGCCAAACCCGGGTGCCGCAAGCAGAGCGGCGCGGACGAATTCGCGCGCCCGGGTGATCGCAGACATCATATCCAAACCGCCGCCAAGACCAGTGGCAATCGCTGAGGCCAGCGTACAGCCAGTGCCGTGGGTATGGCGCGTTTCGATCCGGGCCGCGCGCCAGATGACGGTGTCCTTGCCGGGCACCACCAGCCGGTCTTCCAGCTCCGGCCCGTCGGCATCACCACCCTTGGCGAGATAGGCAATCCCGCGCGCGGCCATGCCTTCGTGCCCGCCCAGAGCCTCCAGCTCGGCAACATTGGGCGTGGTCAGCGTGGCGAGTCGCATCAGCCGTTCAAAGGCCGCGATGGTATTGCTGTCGGCCAGTGCCGCGCCGCTGGTGGCGATCATCACCGGATCGAAGACCACCGGCACTTTCACGCCTTCCAGCAGGTCCGCCACCGCATGGGCATTGGCCGCCGATCCCAGCATGCCGATCTTCACCGCGTTGACGCCGATGTCGGAAGCACAGGCCTCGATCTGCGCCACGACCAGTTCGGGCGACAGGATTTCGACCATGGTCACGCCGGTCGTATTCTGCGCGGTGATCGCGGTGATCGCACTCATCGCATAGCCGCCGAGCATGGTGATTGTTTTGATGTCAGCCTGAATGCCCGCGCCGCCCGATGAATCGGAGCCAGCGATAGTCAGGATACGAGGTGGCGGAATCACCCCTTGAACTTCCGCGCCGTCGACGGCGGGCTTTTGGCATGATGCTTCACCGCCCGGGTTGGCCGGTCCATCAGCTCGCCGCCGCAATTCGGGCAACGATCATCAAGCGATTCGCTGCATTCCGCACAGAAGGTGCATTCGAACGAGCAGATGAACGCGCCGGGGGCTTCGGCGGGCAGATCGGTGCCGCAGCGTTCGCAATCGGGGCGCATCTCAAGCATCAGGCGGCAGCCTCCTTGACTGCATCGCAAATGGCATCAACCACTTGCTCAACCTGCGCGGCATCGTCACCTTCAGCCATGACGCGGATCACCGGCTCGGTGCCGGACGGGCGGATGACGAGGCGGCCCTTGCCCGCCAGTTGCGCTTCAGCATCGGCGATTACGGCTTTGACCTTGGCATCGTCCAGAGGCTTGCCACCAGCAAAGCGCACGTTCTTCAGCAGCTGCGGGACGGTATCGAACAGGTGGAGCAGTTCGCTCGCCCGCTTGCCTGATTGGACCAGCGCCGCCAGCACCTGAAGCCCGGCCACGGTGCCATCGCCGGTGGTGCCATGATCGAGCATGATCATGTGGCCGCTTTGTTCGCCGCCCACATTGAAGCCGCCCTCTTTCATCCGCTCGAGCACATAGCGATCACCCACCTTGGTGCGCTCAAGCGTCAAGCCCTGACCCTGCAAATAGCGTTCAAGGCCGAGGTTGGACATTACCGTCGCCACCACACCGCCGCCGCGTAAGGTGCCGCGCGCCGCAAGCTGCGTGCCGATCAGCGCCATCAGCTGGTCGCCGTCAACTGTTTGGCCCTTCTCGTCGACGACGATCAGCCGGTCGGCATCGCCATCGAGCGCAATGCCGATGTCCGCGCCGCTGGCAACCACGCTCTCTTTTACGAGATCAAGGTGGGTCGAGCCGCAGCGTTCGTTGATGTTCTTGCCGTTAGGGTTGACGCCAACGGTGATCACTTCCGCGCCCAATTCCCAAATCGCCGAGGGGGCGACCTGATAAGCCGCACCATTGGCGCAATCGACGACGATCTTCAGGCCATCGAGCCGGATGTTGTCTGGCAGTGATGCCTTCACCGCGTGGATATAACGCCCGCGGGCATCATCAATGCGGCGGGCGCGGCCAATCTCTTCGGAAGCCGCCAGCGGAATGTCCTGCGCCAGCATCGCCTCGATCGCCAACTCGTCAGCATCGGATAGTTTGAACCCGTCCGGGCCGAACAGCTTGATGCCGTTGTCGGCATAGGGGTTATGGCTGGCAGAGATCATCACGCCCACGTCTGCTCTTAGTTCGCGCGTAAGCAGCGCCACGGCAGGCGTCGGCATCGGCCCGAGTAACACCACGTCCATGCCTACGCTTGTGAACCCGGCGACCATGGCATTTTCCAGCATATAGCCCGAAAGTCGCGTATCCTTGCCGATCACCACGCGGTGGCGGTGGCTACCGCGAAGGAAGCGGGTGCCCGCCGCCTGTCCCACTTTCATCGCCACTTCCGCTGTCATCACGCCCGCATTGGTGCGCCCGCGGATGCCGTCTGTGCCAAAGTATTGCCTGCTCATTTCGGCTCTGTCCTGACCCAAGCTTCTGTGTGAATTGCCATGGCGCAAGCTTGCGGTATTGTCACCCCGGCAATCGGTTAGGGGCATATCATGACAGTGCAATCATCCGCGAACAGCTTGCCGGAAATCAAGGTTCCGGCAGCACTGACTTTTGCCGGGCTGGTATTCGGCTTTGCTGCCGGGATTCTGCTGCGCGGAACTGCGGGGCTCGCTCCCCTTCTTGCCGTGGCAGAACCCGCGGGAACACTGTGGCTGCGTGCCCTGCAGACGACGATCCTGCCGCTGGTGATCGGGCTGGTCTATACTGGCATTTCGCAGACCTTGGCGGCGGCGGGTGGCGGCAAGCTGGCGCGGCGGGCGGTTGGCCTGTTCGTGGTTGTACTGCTGGCGAGCGGTGCAATGTCGGCCTTGCTGGTGCCATTGCTGCTGAACATTGCCCCGATCCCGCAACAGGCAATCGCTGCGCTGAGCGGCGGGGCAGAGGCGGCGGGCAAGGTTCCCGGCATCGCCGAGATACTCGCTGCGATGATGCCGCAAAACATCTTCGCTGCCGCCGCTGATGGCGCGATGCTGGCGGTGGTGGTGTTTGTTTCGCTGTTTGCGCTGGCCGCCACCCGTATTGCGGAGGCACCGCGCAAGGTGCTCGGGATGGTGTTTGAAGGCTTGGCGAGCGCAATGATGGTCGTCGTCGGCTGGGTGCTTATGCTTGCGCCGATTGGCGTTTTCGGGCTGGCCGTGTCGCTTGGCGCGAAGAGCGGGCCAGACGCCATAGGCGCGCTGGCGCATTACATAATCGTGGTGAGCTTGGCTGGCGGTGTGATTCTGCTGGCGGGCTTTGCCTTGGCCGCACTGCGAGCCCGGCTGCCGTTAGGGCAATTTGCCCGAGCCATGCTGCCGGTTCATGCCGTTGCGCTATCGACCCAGTCGTCGCTCGCCTGTCTGCCGACCATGCTGGCGGCCTGCCGCAAACTCGGGGTGAAGGACTCAACCGCCGATTTCGTTTTGCCGCTGGCCGTGGCGATCTTCCGTGCGACCAGCCCGGCGATGAACATGGGCGTGGCAATCTATGCTGCCAAGCTGACCGGGGTAGAGCTTTCCGCTCCGGCTTTGGCGGCCGGGGTAATCGTGGCCTTTCTGGTTTCGCTCAGCTCGGTATCGCTGCCGGGAACGCTCAGCTTCGTCGTTTCGGTCGGGCCGATTGCGCTGGCAATGGGTGTGCCGGTTGCCCCGCTGGGATTACTGGTGGCGGTCGAAATGCTGCCCGACCTGATGCGCACGCTGGGCAATGTGACGATGGACGTGGCAGTGACAGCTTCCGTGGATCGTAAATCCGATGAGTGATCCTGAGGCCGAGCTTGCGGGTTTCATCGCCAAGTACACGCCCGAGATTGAGGCTCGCGGGGGAACTATCTTGGCGCGGCTGGCGCGCTTAGCCGCCGCTCGATCCGATGGCTAACGGAAAACTGGTTATCAAATCAATCTCGGCCA
>CANGBE010000002.1 GCA_947451875.1 Sphingomonadaceae bacterium
ACCTTGATCCTGTCACCATTGCGCGCAGCGACGACGCCTTTGATCTCGGGCCCTGAGGGAAGGACTTCGCCCTTCACGATGATGCTTGGATCGGGCGCTGCTGTCTGCTGCGCAGCGAGGCTGCCCGGTACAGACAGGGCGAGAATGGCGATTAACGGAAGAAAACCCGGTTTTGTGAAATTGGCTTGCATAAAGCTGCTCCTTCAAACTGCCCCAGCGGGAGGTGCCTTGTCGGACAAACATTTCTGACACATGAACACGGATGGTTTGTCTAGGGGTTGAGCGGTCAGTTAGAGCGCGCCGTGCGATGAACCGTTAATCTGCCAATGCCTCAAACCGGAAATAGCGGTATAGTACCTAAGCCTTTGCGGCCTCAAGCCAGCCCTATGGTGCGCGACCATGCCCGCCACAGCTCGGGCCAGGACTCGACCGGCTTGCCTAACGTTTTGCGCAGGCCAAAGCCGTGCCCGCCGTTGGCGAAGAGGTGCATCTCGACGGGAACCTTCTTCGCCCGCAAGGCGGCGTGCAGGCGCAGAGTGTTGTCGACCGGGACGGTATCATCGTCCTCGGCATGGAGCAGAAAGTGCGGCGGCGCGTCGGCGGGAACATTGCGATCGGGTGAGTGGGCGGCCTCCATCTCGGGCGTCGGGTTTGCCCCGAGCAGCAGCGTGCGCGATCCGGCATGGGCTATGGCGGGGTCCATCGAGACCACTGGATAGACCGGCGCGGCACTGTGCGGCTTGGCCGAATGCTGGTCCGCGGCATCGACCGGCTCATAAACCTTCGCCGCAAACCGGGTGGATAGATCGGCGCAGACATGGCCTCCCGCCGAAAAGCCCATCGCGGCAACCCGCTCTGGATCGATGGCATAGTCCTTTGACCGATGCCGGATCAACCGCATCGCCCGCTGGGCATCGGCGAGCGAAGTATCCGGCCCGCTCGCCCAGCCCTCGCCCGGCAGGCGGTAGAACAGGACAAAGGCGGTAAAGCCCCGCGCGCTGAGCCAGCGCGCCATTTCGTAGCCTTCCTTGTCGACCACCACCCAGCGAAAGCCGCCGCCCGGCGTGATCATTACCGCTGCGCCGTTGGGCCGGTCCGGCCGGAACGCCGCCATGCGCGGGCGGGTGATGCCATAGACAGCGCGGTCAGTGATCAGGCTGTCGGTGGAGCGTTCATCCACCTTTTCGGTGAGCGCTTTGGCTGGCGTGCCGGGAGCGCCCTTGGGCCACAGATCAATCGTCTCGCTGGGCTGGGGCAAGCCCGGCAGCTGGCCCTTCAATGAAACGGGCGGAGGCGTTTGCGCCCCCGCCCGATCAACGATTATGCTGGCGGCAAGGCCAGCGGCAATAAGAGATCTGCGGTCCAAAGCCGCGCTCTATCAGAACTTGTAGCGCGCACCGAACGTCAAGGTACGACCAGTGTGGTAGTACTCGTAGTTGCGCTGCGCGTTGACGTCGTTGAAGTGGTAAATGTAGGTGTCGAGCAGGTTAGTGGCATCGAGCGTCAGATCGATGCCTTTCATCACCGTATACCGCACAGAGGCGTCAACTGTCTTGATGGGCCCGAAGCCATCGAAAACGTTGCCGTTGTTGCCACTAGTGCTGTCGTAATACGGCCCGCGATAGGCATAGGACACGCGTGCGCCGAACCGCGAATCTTCATAGTACAGTGTGAAATTGTACTGCGTTTTCGAGGCATTTACGAATGGCCCCGTAACCGTCGACGATGATGCGGTAACAATGCCCGTCGAGGTTGCCGCGACTGTCGTTGCGGCCCCCGCCACCGAATAATTGACGTTGGAATCCGTCAGCGTCAGGTTGGCAATCATGCCAAGGTGGGTGAGCGGCCCCGGCAGGAAGCGGAAGGGCATTTGCAAGCCGAGTTCAAGCCCTTTGATATTAGAGGACACTGCCGAATTCGTGGTCCGGCTAATGCTCCAGTTGCCGGGATCACCTTTGGTCACGGCATCGACGTAGCCCGGCAGAGTGGTATTGAGCAGGGCGGTGGATAGTCCGCTTGAGGCGTAAGTCTGGTTGGACAGGGTGCTGGTCAGAATACCCGCTTTGACGTTCTTGCTGAACAGAGCGACTGACAGCAGCGACTGTGGCGCGAAATACCATTCGAGCCCAACGTCATAGTTGGAGGCAATCGATGGCAGCAGATTGGGGTTGCCAAAGCTGATCGTCAGGTTGGTCTGGTTGATCGAAGCGGTGGTAGACAGGTTTGCCAGCGAAGGCCGGGTCATCACACTGGCCGCAGCCAAGCGGAAGATCAGGTTCTGCGCCGGGAAGAAGTTGATATTTACCGACGGCAGCCAATTTGAATAGTTCCCGTTAGCCGTGAGTGGCACAGCTGTAACCGGCGCAGGTGTCAGAGTGACTGCAGTCGAGCGCACGTCGGTCCTGATGTAACGGACACCGGCGTTCAGCGCGTAATCCAGGCCGACAATCTTGCCCCTGGCATCGAACTGCAGATAGAACCCCTTTTCCTTCTCCGTCACGTTGCGGTTGTTGCCAGCATCAGTGGTGGCATCGGCAAGGCGGCTGTAGAGGCTGGAGAATGCCGCCGCACTGTCGATATTGGCGACGACAAAACTACTTGTGGTTCCCGCAGGCTGACCCGCCGCGCCCAGGCTGACCAGCGAGGTGGTGAGCGCTGGATAGGCAGAAAGCGGATAGCCGCTTGCCGCCGATCCCGCGCAGATGCCGGTCGCACCTGCCGGGCTACCGCCGAATACGGCTGCGCCCAGCTTGGCCGAGCAGGCTGCGGTATCGCGCACCCCGCTGACCGAAATGAAATCGAACTGGCGGTAGAAGGCACCGCCGCGCATCTTGAAGCCGTCTGCCACGTCCCAATCAAGATCGAACTTTGCCGTGGTAAATTTGTTGACCGTATCGTTCGGACGGTCCCGGACGTTGGTCAATTGGTAGTTGGCGGGATTGGTCGGATCACTGGCCCCGGTCCCGAATGTCAGCACCGGGGTTTTCATGTTGGTGTAATCGTAGGTGTAACCCTGAGAATTGCCGATGCCGGCTGCGGTCAGATTGTCGATGATGATTGTGGTGGCAATCGGCACTGACTCCTCGGCCTTTGACGTGCCGCCGGAAAGCGTGACCTTTAATTTGTCAGTCAGCTGTTGCTCAAGCTTGCCGCTGATCTGCCAGAACGTATCGCGCTGATCCTGATAGTAATTTTCGTTACGATTGAAGGCGTTGTTCAGAGTTGCCGAAACAATATCGTTGTTGGCGTCATAAACAGGATTGACGAGATTGATCGTCTTTTCATTGGTGCGCAACAGCACTTCTGTCCATTGTTCCGTACGCACTTCATGATAGCGTGAATACAGGCCGTCGATTTCAAGATGAGTGCGGTCACTCGGCTGCCATTCAAATGCACCGGTGATCCCCAGTCGCTCACGATCATGGGTGATATTGCCATAGCGCGGAATGCGCGGGTGGAACGCAAGTGTTGCCTTGTCGCAGACCGTGCTGGAGACATAGTTGCCGGTAGCGTTGCCGGTGAAGCAGTTGGTCGTCACTCCGCCGATCGTCACCGAATTGAACGGTGCCTGTGCCCAGCGAGTGGTGTTGTTACCCAGCTCCAGCGTTTTGTTCTTCGACCAGGCGACCGAGGCGTTGATGCCAATGGTACCGTCATCACTCTTCCAGTTGAGCGCTCCGGAAAGTTTGGGCGAAGTCTTCTTGCTGAGGTCGTTGTAGTAACCCTGCGCCGAAACGGCGCCGGTCAGTCCGCTTTGGCCGCCAAGCGGATGGCCGGTGTTCAAATCGACCACTGCCCCCAACGAACCCTCATCGAGATTGGCTTCTGCTGTCTTGTGTACGACCAGCGACTTGAACATTTCGGTGGCAAACACGTTGAAGTCGAACACGCGCTCGCGGTTGACGCCGCCGCCGCTGCCTGCGGTATAGCTGGCTGCTTCCGCCTGCATGCCGTTGACCCGAACCGTGGTGAACTGGCCTGAAAGGCCCCGCACGGTGATCTGCTTGCCTTCACCGCCATCGCGCGAAATCGCGATGCCGGGAATACGCTGCATTGATTCGGCCAGGTTGTTGTCAGGGAACTTGGCGATGTCTTCGGCTACGATCGCGTCAACTGCGCCGATCGATTCCTTTTTCAGATTGAGCGCCGCCTCAAGGCTCTTGCGAAAGCCGGTTACCACAATGACGTCGCTATCAGCCGCGTCGCCTGCCGCAGCCGGGGCGGCGGCGGGCGCTTGCTGGGCGAAGGCCTCTGATGGCAGTACAATCGCTGTTCCAACTGCAAGCGCAAGCTTCAGGACGGAAAAACGCGAAGAATTGTTGCTCATGATTCACTCCCTTCGTCCGCCGTTTGGCGGTATCTTTGACATCGGTGTCAACGAAGGTTGAAATCTGTGCGGCAAAATCGCCCCACATTCGTTTCCAGGCCTTCCCAACACTTCCTGTATCGAGCGGTTGAGCTGTTACGTCTCTTGCCGCCAACCGGCATGGTAACCGGTGTCATTTTTTAGTTGCCGCATTTGATCGATGCTGTCAAGGTTCTGTTGGGAAGTGGATTGCGGAGAGTGACGATGAATAAGAAAGTGTTGCTAATCGGTCTCGCTTTGACTGCGATCTGTGCCGTGATGGCTGTGCCGGCAGCGGCCCAATCGCCCGCCAAAGCCCCCGCTCCCGCACTGGCTCCGAACGGAGGATTTGGGCAAGGCGGCGGCACCACTGCGGAATTCGCCCACCCTGCCGATCCTACCAAGGGCGGCGCTGGCGGGCGGATCATCCGCGTGATCACGCTGGCCAAGGACGGCCCGGGCTCGCTGAAAGAAGCCATCGACGCCAAGGGCCCGCGCATTGTCGTGTTCGAAGTGGCGGGCAATATCGATCTTGGCCGCGATACCCTGACGATCAAGGAACCCTACGTCACTATCGCCGGACAGACCGCGCCATCGCCTGGCGTCACGATCATTCGCGGCGGCATCGATGTGAAGGGCCACGATGTCGTCCTCAGCAACATCCGGGTGATGGTCGGTGCTGATAATCAGCCACATTTTTCCGGCTGGGAGTCAGACGCTTTCTCTACCGTTGGTGCCTACAATGTCGTGGTCGAGCACTGCAGCTTCCTGTGGGCCCTCGATGAAAACATGTCGGCTTCGGGTCCGCGCTTTGTAGGCAAGAACCTTGCCGAATGGCGTGCCAATACCACCCACAATGTGGTGTTCCGCAATAATCTTGCTGCCGAGGGCCTTGCCTTTGCCAGCCACCCCAAGGGCGAACATTCCAAAGGCAGCCTGATCCACGACAACGCCACCGGCATCGTCTTTTACCGCAATATCTTCGCCCACAACGTCGAGCGATCACCGCTGCTCAAGGGTGGAGTGCAGGCGCTGATGATCAACAACCTGATCTACAACCCCGGCCACCGCGCGGTGCATTACAACCTGATGAATCTCGAATGGACGGGCCATGCTTACGTCGCGGGTGAGCTCACCGCGCTGGGCAATGTCCTGCGCGGCGGCAACAATACCGATCCGGGCCTGCCGTTCCTGACGCTGGGCGGTGACGGTGATCTCAAGTATTTCCTGAAAGACAACCGCGCGGTCGACCGCTTCGGCAAGCCGCTGCCAATGCTCGGCCGCTATGGTGAAACGGCGGCGAAGTTCCTGCCCGCCAAGGCTCCGCTCACCAGCGTGGCGGGCTATGCAGTGCTGCCATCCGGCGCAGTCGAAACTTCGGTCCTGCAGACCTCTGGCGCCCGCCCCTGGGATCGCGCGCCCGACGATATCCGCGTGCTGTTCTTCGTCGCCGAAGGCCGGGGCGAAATCATCGATGACGAACATCAGGTCGGCAATGGTTATCCGCAGACCAAAGAGGCCCACGCGCCATTCATCGAGGCGGACTGGGATCTGGCGACGATGACTCCGAAGTCAGGGCTCTATCCGGGGCAAAAGGCAGGCGCGCAGGAAAAGCTCAGCCCGCGCGATGCGGCGATGCGGATGGGCGGGGTGCGCTAAGTTCCCGGCTGGACATAGGGCACGCGGGCAAACAGTTCGCGTTCCCACTGGCGCGGGTTGGCGACCACGCGGCTCTCGCGATCGAACACCATCGTCTGGCGCTTGCCCAGATCATAGGCGGGCCAGCCGGGGTTGCCGGTGCGGGCGAAGCGGACGAAGGCGTCCATCACCGAGCGGCTCATCGCGGCGCGGGCCGGGGTCATGTCGAGAGCGGTGCCGAAGGACAGGCCGATATCATCGGTGTGCTTGGCCTGCTCGAAATCGAGCTGGTAGACGAAAGCCGGAACGCCAGCCCGGGCGCGCGCCTCGGCCTCTTCCACTTGGCCGCGCCAACTGCGCGCGGCGGTAACGATGCGGTGGAACTGCTCGGCGGGATCGGCCTTGGGATAGCGTGCGCGGAATTGCTCCACCACCCAGTCGGCCTTGATATCGATCCGCATTTCAGGCGCGACGCGGGAGGAGAGGTTAGTCCAGTCGATGGCTTTCAGCTGGCGGCTTTCAGGGCGATAGAACTCCCGCGTTTCCATCACGCAGTTGCCCATCATCATCGGGATCGCATTGCCCAGCGGCGCGGCGGTGGGCCAGAAGGGGTGGCGCGTCAGGTGCTTCATATCGAGCACCGGCCCCATATAGACCCCGCCGCCGAGGATCGGGTCGGTCGCGGAAAGCGCGGCGATCAGCTGCTCGACCGGCGCGGTGGCGGGATCGATGCCTGTGCCCAGCTTATCGAGGAAAGCCCGCGCGCGGCGGGTGGCGTTGAGCGGGCCGCTCGCCGTCACCTGCTGGCCGCTCATGGTGATCGCCTTGTGGAACAGCCCCTTGGCCTCGGGCATGGCCATCAGCGTCGCAATCTTCGCCCCGCCGCCGGACTGGCCGAACAGGGTGACGTTGTGCGGATCGCCGCCGAAGCTGGCGATGTTGCGCTGGACCCACTGGAGGGCGCAGATCAGGTCAAGCTGGCCTGCGTTGCCGCTGTCCGGAAAGCGCGGATCGAGCTGTGCGAGGTAAAGGTAGCCGAGCGCGTTCAGCCGGTGGTTGACGGTGACCACCACGACATCGCCATGTGCTGCGAGCCTCGCCCCATCGTTGATCGGATCGGTCACCGAACCGGATGAATAGGCGCCGCCGTGGATGTAGAGCATCACCGGGCGCGGTCGGACCGCCTTTCCCGTTGGCGCCCACAGATTGAGGAACAGACAGTCCTCGCTCTGCGGCTGATAGGCCTTGCCGGGCTGCGGGCAGACCGGGGCGAAAGCGTTAAAGCGGTCAATATCGACCATCCCCCACGGCGCGGCTTCGGGCTTTTTGAAGCGTTCGGCGCGGCCATAGCGGATGCCGAGAAGCGCCTTCACCGGCTGCGATGTTCCGGTAGCTTTGGCAAAGGCAGGCGCAGCAGCCACAGCCAACCCGCCGCCGATCATCGCCCGGCGGCTGAAGCCCTCAGCGCCGGACATCGCCCGCGCCTGCGGAAAAGCCGGCAAGGTCCGCTGCGCCCAGCAGGCACATATCGCCGGGGATGGTATGTTTGAGCGCGGTGAGCGCGAGGCCGCTCTCCGCCATGGCCCGAACGTCACCGTCCAGCAGCCACTGGTGCAGCACACCAGCGGCAAAGGCATCGCCGGTGCCGATCCGCTCGACAATGCCGGTGACATCAATCTCCTCGGTCTGGTGCGCGCGGTTGCGCGAATCGACGCGGGCGGAAATTCGGTGGTGGTCGCTGGTGACGAGGTGGCGGGCGGTCGAGGCGATCAGTTGCAGCTTGGGGAAGGCGGCAAAGGCCGCGTCCGAAGCCTCGCGCCGACGGTCTTCGCCATCGCCGGAGAAGGCCTTGCCAAGCAGAAGCGAAATGTCGCGGTGGTTGCCGATCAGGATCGTCGCGTCGGCGACAAGTTCGTTCAGCACTTCGCCTGGGTTCGAATCCCACGCCGACCACAACTGCCCGCGGTAATTGCCATCGAAGCAGATCGGCACGCCTGCCGCCACGGCAGCGGCATTGGCGGCGCGGGCCAGCGCAACGCCGTTTGGCCCCAGCGCGGGCGTGATGCCGCCGGTGTGCAGCAGCGCCGCTCCTGCCAGAGCTCCGGCAAAGTCGATTCCAGCAGGATCAGCCTCGGCAAAGGCGCTGCCGGCCCGGTCATAGGTGATGGCGGAAGGGCGCGGGCCCGATCCGGCCTCCATGAAGTAGATTCCCATCCGTCCCGCCGCGCGGGAGAGGTAGCGTGTGTCCACCCCGGCACCGCGTAGGGCGCTCAGCGCCTTGCGGCCCAGCGCATTGCCCGACACCAACCCGGCAAAGCGCACATCATGCCCAAGCGAGGCCAGCCCTGCGGCGACGTTCGCTTCCGCCCCGCCCACAAACATGCCGAGGCTGTCTGCCTGCGCCATCAGTTGCGATCCCGGCGGTGTCAGCCGGAGGAGGAGTTCGCCGAAGCAGGTGACGGTTTTGGTCATGCCAATTACTTAGCGCGCCAACCAGCCACCGTCCACCGCCAGAACCTGACCGGTGACATAGTCGGAAGCCTCGCTGGCGAGGAACACAGCTGCCCCGGCAATGTCCTCTGGCCGTCCCCAGCGTCCGGTGGGGATGCGCTCGAGGATCTGGCGGCTGCGAGTTTCGTCTTCGCGTAGCGCCGTGGTGTTGTTGGTGCTGATATAGCCAGGGGCGATAGCGTTAACCTGCACGCCCTTGGGCGCGAGTTCGTTGGCCATGGCCTTGGTCACCCCGCCGACGCCGGACTTGGCCGCAGCATAGCTCGGCACGCGGATGCCGCCCTGAAAGGTGAGCAGGCTGGCGATGTTGATGATCTTGCCTGAACCGCGTGTCGTCATGTGGCGCGCTGCCGCTTGGCTGAGGAAGAACAGCGTCTTGAGGTTGGTGTCCATCACCGTGTCCCAGTCCTCTTCGGAGAACTGGAGCAGATCGTCGCGGCGGATGATCCCGGCATTATTGACCAGTACGTCGATGCGGCCAAGGCCTGCCAGTGCCTCATCAATCACCCGTCCGACCGGTTCGATCGAGCCGAAATCGGCCTTGATGTTCACCGCTTTGCGCCCTGTTGCCGCGATGGCGCGCAGGGTCTCGGTCGGCTCCGAGCGTCCAGCCACAGCCACATCGGCCCCGGCCTCGGCCAAAGCCACGGCAATCGCCTGCCCGATCCCGGTGTTGGCACCGGTAACTAGGGCAGCCTTGCCCGCGAGCGAGAACGAAATCGCCATGCTTACAGGCTCTTGAGATAGGCGGCGATCGCCTCATCCTTGGCGTTGGGATAGAATAGTTCGGCAAAATGCTCACCTGCGATTGCCGCCCTGAGCAGGCCCTGATCGACGGTCTTGAGCACGGTCAGCATGTCGTGGCACGAAGCCGACTTCATGTCCTTCAGGATGCTGCGGTTGGCGGCCATGAAGTGGGCGCGCTCCTTAGGGTAGCCTGCGCCACCTTCGTTCTCGAAGATCTTGCGATAGCAATCCTGCAGGTTGAGCTCCGCTGCCCAGCCGAAACCCTTGGCATAGGGCATCGACATGGCGTTGCCGTCGTTGATCTGGCTGAACAGGAACGCGTCGGTGGGATCGATGACGAGGCCACAGAATACGCCCGGCATGGCATTGGCTGCCAGCATCGAACCCATGCCGGTGCCACAACCGGTCACTACGAAATCGGCCGCGCCGGAATTGAGCAGAATGCCCGCCAGCAGCCCGTTCATCACATAGGTCAGCGAGGCCTTATCCTCGGGTGTGTACATGCCATAGTTGAACACCTGATGGCCCAGCGGTTCGGCAACCGAGCGCAGTGCCTCATGGACAATGGCGTTCTTGGCGGCCTGGCTGTTCTCGATAATCAGGGCGATCTTCATGGCTGGTCTTTCTTGCTTGTGTAGTGAATTGGCGCGCTGGGTAACCGGTGTCATAGACAAAGGCAAGCGCAGAGCTAAACCCCTGCTACAGATGCGCGCGGGACGAATTCGGTAAGGAACAGCGATTTTTCCTCGGCTGCTGCCTCTGGATGGATCAGCTTCAATGCCGCCGAGCTGGCCATGGCGCGAATTGGCCAGCGCACTGTGGTCAGCGGCGGCC
The DNA here is from genome assembly GCA_947451875.1 of Sphingomonadaceae bacterium. Classification (GTDB taxonomy): domain Bacteria; phylum Pseudomonadota; class Alphaproteobacteria; order Sphingomonadales; family Sphingomonadaceae; genus Novosphingobium. Next base: position 10,076 of record CANGBE010000002.1, read on the forward strand.
AGATCGTTGCGGCAATCGCGGTATCGTCAAAGCCGACGATGGAAAGCTCCTGCGGCACTGAAAGCCCGCGCGTCCGGGCGGCGTGGAGCACGCCTGCGGCCATCACATCGTTGCTGGCGAAGATGGCGGTGAAGCGCTCTGCGCCATCCAGCAACTGCTCACCGGCCGCGCGTCCGGTATCAAACGTATAGTTGCCGCGCGCGAGCATGTCTGGCCCTGTCGGCAGGCCTGCTGCGGTCATCGCATCGCGCCAGCCTGCCTCTCTCTCGGTCGCTGATCGGAACCCCTCTGGCCCTTGAACGAGGCCGATCCGTTGATGCCCTTGCGCGATCAGATAATCCACTGCATCGCGCACCGCCTGCCGGTCATTCGACTGCACCAGATGCGCGTCATCATCGAGTGTTGCTGAGCCCATGCGGACATAGTTGCAGCCCAATTCGGTAAAAAGTGCCGCCAGCGCGTCGTTTTCCGAAAGCGGCGGCAGGATCATCACGCCATAAAGTCGCTGCTGCTCAATGAATGCGCGGATATCGTCGAACAGATCCGGGCTGTGGCGATCGACCGGGCGGACGACAAGCGCGAATTCGCTGCCGCCGATGGCATCAAGCACGCCTTCCTGAAAGTTGAGCACCATCTGCGCGTTGGGGTTGTCATAGATCATCCCCAACAGGAAATTGCGCCGCAGCGCCAGCGCGCGCGCCTGCGGGTTGGGTACATAGGCAAGGTCGGCGATTACCGCCTCAACCTTTTCGCGCGTCGCCTCATTGAGCAGCGGCGAGCGGTTGATGACGCGGCTGACAGTTTTCTTCGACACACCGGCAAGGCGGGCGACGTCGTTGATCGTTGGCTGCCCTGTTCGCTTTGCCATGCCTGTGAACTCGGTTCCTTATCCGCTCCGCCTCTCTCTTGCCTTATGACGACGGGTGAGGCAAATGATTGACACCGGTTTCCATAGAGGTATTCGCCGTTGTCAATCAAGCCCGAACCTGCACTTTACCAAGCCGCGCTGCGTGTGCATGTGGCGGATTCGGTCGCGGTTGCCTTGCGCGATCTGGCAGAGGGCGAGCAGGTGTTCGCCCTGACGCTGCGCGATGCTGTGCCGCAGGGCCACAAGTTTGCCCTCGCTGATCTCGCCTCAGGAGAGGTTGTGGTAAAATATGGCCAGCCGATTGGCCGCACGAGCCGGGCGATTGCGGCGGGCGAGCATGTCCATAGTCACAACCTTTCGACCGCACTTGCCGGCGAACTGGCCTATCAGGCCCAGGCAAAAAGCGCAGCGGTTTCGGGCCTTAGTGGGCAGGCACCCCGTTGGCAGGGCTATGTCCGCGCCGATGGTCGCGCCGCGACGCGCAACGAGGTTTGGATACTCCCGACCGTCGGCTGCGTCGGCATGACTGCCGAACAGATCGCGCGTGAGGCGCAGGTCCGGCATCATGGGCGCCTTGATGGCGTTCACGCCTTCGCTCATCCGCATGGCTGCTCGCAACTGGGTGATGACCTTGCCGGAACCCGGGCAGCACTGGCGGGCCTTGCCGCCAACCCCAATGCCGCTGGCGTGCTGTTGCTTGGTTTGGGCTGCGAATCGAACCAGCTCGATGTCTTGCTTGAGGCGGTCCCCGAATCGGCGCGCGGAAAGTTGCGTTTTCTCTCCAGCCAGAGTGCGGGCGATGAACTGGCCGAAGCGGGGCGAATGATTGATGATTTGGCCGATGCGGCTGCGGCGGCACATCGGGAGGATTTGCCGCTTTCTGCTTTGACCGTGGGGCTGAAATGCGGCGGATCGGATGGCTTTTCCGGCCTCACCGCCAACCCGCTGCTCGGCCGTTTCAGCGATGCGCTCTGCGCCGCTGGCGGCAGTGCGGTGCTCACCGAAATCCCCGAGATTTTCGGCGCGGAACAGGCGCTGCTCGAACGCGCAGTCAGCCGCGAGGTGTTTGATGCGGGCGCGGATCTCGTCAATCGGTTCAAGCGTTACTATCTCGATCAGGGCCTGCCGGTTTCAGAAAATCCCTCGCCGGGCAATCTGGCGGGCGGGATCACCACGCTCGAGGAAAAGTCGCTGGGCGCGGTGCAAAAGGCCGGATCCGCGCCGCTTGCTCATGTGGTGGGCTATGGCGAACAAGCAGGACAAGGTGGGGTGACCCTGCTCGAATCGCCAGGCAATGACGCCGTTTCGTCAACGGCTCTCGCGGCGGCTGGGGCAACGCTTGTGCTGTTTACGACTGGTCGAGGCACGCCGCTTGGGTTCCCGGTGCCAACGATCAAGGTTGCCTCGAATCACGCCCTGGCGCTGGCAAAGCCGCACTGGGTTGATTTCGATGCGGCGCAGGCCTTTGATGATGGAAAATCAGCCACTGACGCCGCCTTTATGGAACGCGTTTTATCGATTGCCAGCGGGGAAAAAACTGCCTCTGAACGGGCGGGCCAGCGTGCTATTGCCATCTGGAAACGCGGGGTCACCCTGTAACTTCGCGGTGAATTCGCGCCTCGCCTCTTGCCTATGACACCGGTTTCCCCTAGGTGGCTGGCTGTGCCGCGAATACGCATCGCGAGCGAGAACTATAAGGGCTGGGTAGAGGGAAATGGCTGACGCACAGGCAATAGCGACTGCATTTGTTGAAGCACGCCGTGCTGCCCGCGCACTCCTCTCCTATCCGGGCCTTGCGCCGGGGGACCTTGGCTCTGCCTACCGTATTCAGGATGCCGCCATCGAACTGGATGGTCGGTCGATCAAAGGCTGGAAGGTGGGACGGATCAATCCGCCACTAGATGGGCAGCTCGGGGCGAACCGCCTTGCTGGCCCGATCTTTGCCGAAACGGTGGTTTCGCTCAACAATAGCGAAGTGCCCGTGATGCCGGTTTTTGCTGATGGATTTGCTGCGGCTGAGGCCGAGCTGCTGCTCCACATCGCCCCCGGCATGGCCGATAAGCGCCCTGTTACCGATGCGGAAACGCGATTGGTCATTGATGAAGTGCGGCTCGGCATGGAAATTGCCAGCTCGCCCTATCCCGGGATCAACGAAGACGGCCCGACGGTGACAGCTTCGGACTTCGGCAACAACCACGGCCTCGTCATGGGTGCGCCGCTTGACGACTGGCAGGAGACTGACCTCTGCGCGATTTCGGTCCGCACGCTGATTGATGGCGTTCTGATCGGTGAGGCAACTGCAGCGACCATGCTGGATGGTCCCTTTGGTGCTGTGCGCTTCCTGCTTGCCAACCTTGCGGCTCGCGGGATCGACATTTCCGGCGGCACTTGGGTTTCTACAGGGGCGATCACCGGAGTTCATCAGGTAGTTCCCGGCCAGGCGGTGCAGGCACAATTCGGAACGCATGGTTCGGTGCAGTGCACGATTGGAACTGCTAAAGTGGTTTGAGCAATTTTCCGCCACAGGGCATGATCCCGGGCGGTTTTTCGGAGAGAGTGATGCAGGAACACCGCAGCAGCCGCTATCGCTGGGTTATCGTTTCGCTGCTGTTCGCGGCTTGCACGGTTAATTATATCGACCGTCAGATGATCGGTATTCTCAAGCCCACGCTTTCCAAGGAGATGGGCTGGAGCGAGAGCGACTATGCCGGCATCGTCTTCTATTTCCAGATGGCCTATGCGGTGTCCTACCTCGTATTCGGCAAGCTGATCGATATGTTCGGCGCGCGGATCGGCTATTCGATTGCGGTTATCATCTGGACAATCGGCCATATGGCGCACGGCCTGGCCGGGTCTGCCACCCAGTTTGCGCTGGCACGCGCGGGCCTTGGCATTGGTGAGGCGGGCAATTTCCCCGGCGGGCTGAAAGCTGTGGCTGAATGGTTCCCCAAGAAGGAACGGGCCTTTGCTACCGGGCTGTTCAATGCCGGATCAAACGTCGGTGCGATCCTTACCCCGCTACTTCTGTGGCTGATCATCGAGCACTGGGGTTTTGACTGGCGCATGGCCTTTTACATGACCGGCATTTTCGGCGTGATTTGGCTCGTGGCCTGGTGGATGATCTATCGCCACCCCACTGAAAAGCCGCAGGTTTCGGCGGAGGAACTGGCGTTTATCCAGCAGGATAATGACGATAATATTGCCAAGGCCGGTTGGGGCAAGGTGATCAGACGGCGCGAAACCTGGGCCTTTGCATTGGGCAAGTTCTGCATCGATCCGATCTGGTGGTTCTTCCTGTTCTGGCTGCCGGGCTATCTTGGCACGCGCTATGGTCTTGATCTTAAGACCTTCGCCCTGCCGGTGGCAGCGATCTACCTGATCTCTGACGTGGGCTCGATTGGCGGTGGCTGGATGTCGTCCAAGCTGATGGCGATGGGCAAGAGCATCAACTATGCTCGCAAAATGACGATGCTGCTCTGCGCCGTGCTGATCCTGCCGATCTGGTTTGCGCAGGATGTGTCATCGGTCTGGGGCGCAGTCTTACTGATTGGCTTGGCTACCGCCGGGCATCAGGCATTCTCGTGCAATCTCTATACGCTGCCGTCAGACGTTTTTCCGCAAGCCGCAGTTGGCTCGGTGGTTGGTATCGGCGGCACAGTGGGCGCGGTGGGCGGCATGTTCATGGCCAAGTTCACCGGCTATATCCTCGATACGACGCACTCCTATGCGCTGCTCTTTGCCATTGCGGCAGGGGCATACTGGGTTGCGCTGCTGCTGGTTCACCTGCTGATGCCGACTATGGTGCCGGTGAAAATCGAAAACTAGGCCAGCGCCTCGATCAGTTGAAAATTAGCCGGTGAAATTGCCGCAAGCCGTGCTATTCGCTGCATATGTTGCAAACGAAACGATTATAGCGCCCTTCGCTGATTTCGCGCCACCGGTGCGAGTACAGTCGGTTTTGCGTGCGGCGATTACGGCGGCTTGTCGCCGGCCCGAACCAGAATGTGTCACTGCACTGATTGGTGAGGCAGAGTTGCCCGATGCTTTGCGTGCGCAGGTTCGGGTCACGGCCATTGCCCTTGTCACGGCTCTCCGCGCCAAGGGCCAGCGCGGCGGGGTAGAGGCGCTGGTCAAGGAATACTCGCTCTCCAGCCATGAGGGTGTGGCGCTGATGTGCTTGGCCGAGGCCCTGCTGCGCATCCCCGACAATGCCACCCGCGACGCGCTTATCCGTGTCAAGATCGCCCACGGCAACTGGCAGGCCCATCTGGGCGAGGGGCGTTCGCTGTTCGTCAATGCCGCGACATGGGGGTTGGTGGTTACCGGAAAGCTCACGGGCAGCGTCAATGAAACTGGCCTCGCCGCAGCACTCGCCCGGCTGGTGGCCCGGGCCGGGGAGCCGGTAATTCGGCGCGGCGTCGATCTCGCCATGCAGATGATGGGCGAACAGTTCGTCACCGGCCAAACTATCGCCGAAGCCCTGAAACGCGCGCGGAAGCTGGAGGCAGAGGGCTTCCTCTATTCCTACGACATGCTGGGAGAGGCCGCGACAACTGCCGCTGATGCGGCGCGTTATTACGCAGACTACGAAACCGCGATCCACGCCATCGGCAAGGCTTCGGCTGGCCGCGGCGTGGTTGGCGGGCCGGGCATTTCGATCAAGCTCTCAGCGCTCCACCCCCGCTATTCGCGGTCGCAAGTCGCCCGGGTGATGGGCGAGCTTCTGCCGCGCGTGCAGGCGCTGGCCCTGCTGGCGCGGAGCTATGACATCGGGTTCAATATCGACGCCGAGGAGTCCGACAGGCTCGAACTGTCGCTCGATCTGCTTGAGGAACTGGCACTCGATCGGCGGCTTTCGGGCTGGAACGGACTGGGCTTCGTCGTCCAGGCTTATGGCAAGCGCTGCCCCTTCGTGATCGACTGGCTGGCTGATTTGGCGCGCCGTTCGGACCGGCGGATCATGGTGCGGCTGGTCAAGGGCGCCTATTGGGACAGCGAGATCAAGCACGCGCAGGTCGATGGGCTCAGCGATTTTCCGGTCTATACCCGCAAGGTCCATACCGATGTGGCCTATATCGCCTGTGCCAAACGACTGCTCGCAGCAAAGGTTTACCTGTTCCCGCAATTCGCTACCCACAATGCCCAGACCTTGGCGACAATCTATGGCTTGGCGGGCGAGACCTTCACGGCTGGCGACTACGAATTCCAGTGCCTGCACGGCATGGGCGAACCGCTCTATGAAGAGGTCGTTGGCCCCGACAAATTGAACCGCCCCTGCCGCATCTATGCGCCGGTTGGGACGCACGAGACGCTGCTCGCCTATCTCGTGCGCCGCCTGCTGGAGAACGGAGCCAACAGTTCGTTCGTTCACCGTATCTGGGACGAGGGCGTGGCGGTAGAGGAGCTGGCGGAGGATCCGGTGGCAGCCGCGCGGGCGATTGCGCCAGTCGGGCTCCCGCATCCGGCGATTGCCCTGCCGCGCAATCTGTTTGCCGGGCGGTACAACTCTGCAGGGCTTGATCTGGCTAGTGAGGCGGTGCTGACGCGGTTGTCAGGCGTGCTCCCGCAAGGCCAGCAATGGGGGGCCGAGCCGCTGATCACGGGTCTCGAAATCGCCCGCCGCAGCCAGCCGGTGACCAATCCGGCGGGCCGGGGCGATGTGGTTGGCTCGGTATCTTTTGCTCTGGATCGCGATGCTGCCCACGCGGTGCGGGCGGCGCATGGCGCTTGGCCGGACTGGGCTGCAGTGCCCGTGGACCAACGCGCTGATTGCCTGAACCGCGCCGCCGATCTGCTCGAAGCGCGGATGGAAAGTCTGCTTGGTCTGATCTTGCGCGAGGCGGGCAAATCGCTTGCCAATGCTGTGGGTGAAGTGCGCGAGGCGGTCGATTTCCTGCGCTATTACGCAGTGCAGGCGCGGGCAACGCTTGGCCCAGATCACCAGCCGCTCGGCGCGGTGGTCTGCATCAGCCCGTGGAACTTTCCGCTAGCGATCTTCACCGGCCAGATTGCCGCCGCGCTGGTGACGGGAAATGCCGTGCTCGCCAAGCCGGCCGAGGAAACCCCGCTGATCGCCGCCGAGATGGTGCGCCTGCTGCATCAGGCAGGCGTGCCGCGCGAAGTGCTGCAATTTGTCCCCGGCGATGGCCGCGTCGGCGCCGCGCTGGTCGCCGAGCCGGAAGTGGCAGGCGTGATGTTCACTGGTTCGACCGAAGTCGCCAAGCTGATCCAGCGCGAGCTTGCTGGCCACACATCGCCGCACGGCGCGCCGATTCCGCTGGTCGCGGAAACCGGCGGGCAGAACGCGATGGTGGTCGATAGCTCGGCGCTGGCCGAACAGGTGACGGCTGACGTGATCGCCTCGGCCTTTGATTCAGCAGGGCAGCGCTGCTCAGCGCTCAGGGTCTTGTGCCTGCAGGAGGATATCGCCGACCGCCAGCTTGCCATGCTGCGCGGGGCCTTGGCGGAACTGGCCGTCGGCAATCCGCAGCGGCTGGCTTGCGATATTGGTCCGGTAATCAGCGACGAGGCGCGCGCCGGGATCGAGGCGCATGTCGAGCGGATGGCCGCACTGGGCTGCCGAGTAGAACGCCTACCGCTTTCCGCCGAATGTGCGCATGGCACCTTTGTCGCTCCGACGATCATCGAGATCGACGATATTGCCCAACTGGGCCGCGAAGTCTTCGGGCCGGTGCTGCACGTGGTGCGTTATCGGCGTGAGCGGCTGGATCAAATGATCGAGGCGATCCGCGCCACCGGCTATGGCCTGACTTTCGGGCTTCACACGCGGCTGGATGAGATGGTGGAGCAGCTTTCGAAACAAGCCGGGGCGGGCAATGTCTACGTCAACCGCAACGTCATCGGTGCGGTGGTGGGCGTGCAGCCGTTTGGTGGGCGCGGGCTTTCGGGTACCGGGCCCAAGGCGGGTGGTCCGCTGGCACTGGGGCGACTGGTGCGGACTGCACCAGTGGTTGAACTCGCTGCATCGGGACACAGCGACACCGCGAGTGCGGCGCTGGCCGAATGGCTCAAATCCAAAGGTGAAACAGACCTTGTGCAGCTTGTCAGGCAATGCCAGCGCCTCTCCCCGCTTGGCTTTATTGCGGAACTCCCGGGGCCAGTGGGAGAGCGCAATATCTATACGCTGCACCCACGCGGAGACGTGCTCTTGCTAGCGCGTACCCATGCCGGACTAGTGGCGCAACTGGCGGCAGCTCTGGCAACCGGCAACCAGGTCAGCGTGCTTAGCGATGCTGCCCTCAACGTGGGCTTTGGCGATCTGCCAAACAGTGTTTCCAGTCGGATCATCTGGCTGGGTTCCCTGCCCCAACGCGCCAACTTCGCTGCCGTGTTGATCGAACCCGGCGAGCAGCAGGCCTCCCACTTGCGGGCAATCGCCGCGATGGAGGGCCCCATCCCGCTGGTCCAGACCGCAGCGCCAGACGGCATCTACCGGCTCGAATGGCTGGTCGAGGAGCAATCGACTTCGATCAACACCACCGCAGCAGGGGGCAATGCCAGCCTGATGGCTTTAGTGTGATCGGCTTTGCGCTTGCATGAGTCGCCTGGCTCCGATATTGCTATTTTCTATAGCGATAATTTCCGGAGAGAGTCGTCATGGAATTCACCCGCATCAATCCGCTGACTGGTGAGATCGCAAGTTCGGCTGTGGCGATGCAGGCTAGTGATATGCCTGCCATCGCTGCGCGCGCCGCCGCTGCCTTTCCGGAATGGGCTGCGCAGGGGCCAAATGCCCGCCGCGCTGTCCTGATGAAGGCCGCCTCGGCGCTTGAAGCTAAGAAAGATGCCTTCGTTGAGGCGATGATGGGCGAGACCGGATCGACCGCCGGCTGGGCGATGTTCAACCTTGGCCTTGCTGCCAGCATGGTGCGCGAAGCTGCCGCGTTGACCACCCAAATCGCCGGTGAAGTGATCCCCTCGGACAAGCCGGGCTGTCTCGCCATGGCGCTGAAGGAGCCGGTTGGCGTCCTGCTCGGAATTGCCCCGTGGAATGCGCCGATCATTCTCGGCGTGCGCGCCATCGCCGTTCCTTTAGCTTGCGGCAATGCGGTGATCCTCAAAGCCAGCGAGAACTGCCCGCGCACCCATGCGCTGATAATCGAAGCCTTCGCCGAGGCCGGCTTCCCCGATGGCGTGGTCAATGTCGTGACCAATGCGCCCGAGGACGCCGCCGAAGTGGTCGGCGCGCTGATCGATGCGCCGCAAGTTAAGCGGATCAACTTCACCGGATCGACTGCAGTTGGCCGGATCATCGCCAAGCGCGCAGCCGAGCACCTCAAGCCCTGCCTGCTCGAACTTGGCGGCAAGGCACCGCTGATCGTGCTGGAAGACGCCGATCTGGACGAAGCCTTGAAGGCCGCTGCCTTCGGTGCCTTCATGAACCAAGGCCAGATCTGCATGTCGACCGAGCGGATTATCGTTGTCGATGCTGTGGCTGATGCCTTTGCGGCAAAGTTTGCTGCCAAGGCCACCTCGATGCCTGTCGGGGATCCGCGCGATGGCAAGACGCCGCTTGGCGCTGTGATCGACCAGAAGACCGTTACCCACGTCAACGCGCTGATCGATGATGCCGTCGCCAAGGGTGCGAAAGTCATCGCGGGGGTCAAGGGTGAGAGCGTACTGATGCCCGCCACGGTGGTCGACGGCGTAACCGAAGCGATGAACCTCTACCGCGACGAGAGCTTTGGCCCGGTTGTGGCGATGATCCGCGCCCGCGATGCCGAGCACGCGGTGGAACTGGCGAATGATACGCAATATGGCCTTTCGGCTGCGGTCTTTACCAAGGACATTGCCAAAGGCCTCACCATTGCCCGCCGCATCCAGTCGGGCATTTGCCACGTCAATGGCCCGACCGTGCATGATGAGGCGCAGATGCCCTTCGGCGGGGTTGGCGCATCAGGCTATGGCCGGTTTGGTGGCAAGCAGGGCATTGACAGCTTTACCGAGACGCGCTGGATCACGGTGGAAACGCAACCCGGGCATTTCCCAATCTAAAGGACTCCTATGGCCCGCCTGAAGCCACTTGTTGCTGCTGCCATGCTCAGTTCCGGCGCTGCCCTTGCTGAACCGGCCGCTCCCGTGCCGAATCTCGAATATGCCTTCACGGCGACAGTGAAAGTCGCCGCGCCGGTCGAAATGGGGCAGGCGGATGGAGGCCGAAAGCGCTTTATCGCCATCACCGGCGGATCGGTTGCTGGGCCGAAGCTAAATGGCGAAGTGCTGAACGGCGGTGGTGATTGGCAGGTTATCGAAGCGGGTGGCCTCGCCCGGGTTGAGGCGCACTATTTCCTCAAAGCCGCAGACGGCACGGTGATTGAAGTGACCAATCCCGGCGTGCGTGTGGCCTCGGCCGAAGTGACCGAGCGGCTGGCCAAGGGCGAACTGGTCGATCCTTCGGCTTATTATTTCCGCACCACGCCCAGCTTCAAGGTTGCCGCCGGGCCGCACGAATGGCTGCGCCGGTCAGTTTTCGTTGCGCGCGGGATCCGCAAGCCGGATTCGGTGGTCATCGATTTCTACGTGGTGAAATAGGCATGGCCATTGATCTCACAAAGATCCGCGCCATCGACATGCATGTTCATGCCGAGGTATCCTGCCACGATCCCGAAGACCCGGTGATGGGCGCGTTCTTCGATGCCGCCAGCGCCTATTTCAAGGCGCCGCGCGAGCGCCCCAAGATGCCGGAGATTGCTGCACTGTACCGCGAGCAGCAAATCGCCTTTTGCCTGTTCACCGTCGATTGCGAGAGCGGGGTTGGGGCGAAGCGTGTCTCGAATTACGAGATCGCCGATTTCGCCGCGCAGCACAACGACATCTGCATCCCTTTCGCCTCGATCGATCCGCACAAGGGCAAGCTAGGCGCGCGTGAAGCGCGGGATCTGATCGAGAATCACGGCGTCCGCGGTTTCAAGTTCCACCACATCATGCAGGATATCGATCCGGCAGACCGCGTTGCCTATCCGATCTATGAGGTAATCGCTGAGCACGGACTGCCCGCGATTTTCCACACCGGCCATTCCAGCATGGGCACCGGTATGCGCGGCGGCGGTGGCATTCGCCTGAAATATGGCCAGCCGATGCTGGTCGATGATGTTGCGGTGGATTTCCCTGACATGAAGATCGTGCTCGCCCATCCCTCATGGCCTTGGGTTGATGAAAGCCTGTCGATGGCGCTGCACAAGGAAAACGTCTTCATCGATCTGTCAGGCTGGTCACCAAAGTACTTCCAGCCGCAGATCATCCAGTACGCCAACACCCAGTTGCGAGGAAAAATGCTGTTCGGCAGCGATTTCCCGCTGATCCACCCCGACAAGTGGCTAAGCGCGGCGCGTGAGGTCGGTTTCCGCGAAGACGTGCTGCCGGGCATCATGAAAGACAATGCCGTGCGGCTGCTCGGGCTCTAGTCGATCAGCGCCCTCAGTGCGGGCATGAAGTGCGGCCGGTCTGCATCGGGGATGCGGGCGAGGAGATCTGCCTCGAACTGGTGCGTTATTGATTGAACCTCACCAAGTGTGGTCCGACCTTCAGGGGTGAGGACGATCGCTTGCGATTTGCGGTCCAGTGGCTGCCGTGTAATCAACTCCGCAGCCTCTAGACGGTTGAGCAGCGGCACCATGTTGGCGCGCTGGATGTCGAGCACTTTGCCGATCTCGCTGGAGGTCATGTCATCGCGCCCGGCGATCAGTAGCAGCACTGAGGCATCGGAAATCTTCAGGTCAATCGCGCCAAGTCGACTGGCTAGCTCAGCCATCATGGCATTGGCGGCGCGGCGCAGGACATAGCCAGGAAGCGCTGCCAAGGGGTCATTGGATGGGACATCGCTCAATGCCGGTAACTCCAGATAGCTATTGACTATAGCAAAACCGTGGCTATGCCAGATAGCAATCTAACCACATTGCCGAGATTTTGCCATGTCAGATCGTGCAGAAGAAGATACCGTCGCCGTTGTTATCGAAAACCGCATCGCCTGGGTCTCCTACAACCGCCCGGAAAAGCGCAACTGCATGAGCCCCAAGCTCAATCGTCAGATGATGCGCGTGCTGGAAGAGTTGGAATTCCGTGACGATGTTGGCGTGCTGGTGCTCACTGGCGCGGGCGATGCGTTTTCTGCGGGCATGGATCTGCAGGAATATTTTCGCGACAACGAAGCGCTTGGTCTCGGCGCGATCCGCAAGAGCCAGCGCGAAGCCTATGGCTGGTGGGATCGTTTGCGCTGGTACGAAAAGCCTACCATCGGCATGGTCAACGGCTGGGCCTTCGGCGGCGCCTATGGCCCGCTGCACGCGCTCGACATCGTCGTGGCTGCGGATGAAGCCACATTTGGCCTGTCGGAAATCAACTGGGGCATCCTGCCCGGGGGCGGTGCCAGCAAGGTCGCGCAGGAATTGATGCCGTTCCGCAAGGCGATCTATCACGCGATGATGGGTGAGAACCTTAACGGCAAGCAGGCCGCCGAACAGGGTCTTGTGACTGAAAGCGTGCCCGCCGATGGGCTCAAGGCGCGGGTCGTCGAAATCGCCGAAAAGCTGCTCAAGAAGGACCAGAACGCATTGCGTGCCACCAAGTGGGCGATGCGCCGGATGAGCGAAATGACCTTCGACAACGCCATGGATTACCTGATCCGCGCGCAGGAAGGCCTTAACGGCATGGGCGGCAGCGAAGCGCGCAAGGAAGCGACCAAGCAGTTCCTTGACGAAAAGACCTTTAAGCCGGGCCTCGGCGCTTTCGACACATCGAAAATAAAGAAGTAAGTTAAGCTGGGAGGCGGAAAGGCAAGACAACGATGGTAATGGTCGATCCGGTCAAAACCCACGGTGCTGCCATGCCGCAACGCCTGGCGATCGGTGATGCCGAAACCGGGCGTCGCTGGACCTATGGCGAGCTTGACCGGGCTGCTGATTGTGCCGCCGCGTGGCTTGTTGCAAAGCTGGGCCCGGCATCGCGCGCGCGCGTCGCGGTTTTGGCGCGCAACAGCCCGTTGCTGATCGTTCTGCAATTCGCCTGCGCCCGGGCAGGTGCAGTGTTCGTGCCATTGAACTGGCGTCTTGTTCCGGCCGAGCTGGAATCAATTCTCGCCGATGCAGGGCCTTCACTGGTCTTCCACGACGCCGATTTTGCCGTGCCCGGCTCTATGGGTGAGCGCTTCAGTCTTGCAAGTCTGGAGAGACTTGGTGACCCGGGCACCAGCGCCCCTGCATTTGCGCGTCTTGGCTGGGACGAGCCGATGACGCTGCTCTATACCTCGGGCACCAGCGGCAAGCCCAAAGGGGTAATCATCACAGAAGCAAATGCCTTTTGGGGCAATGCCAATTTCGCGCTGGGCAGTCTGGTCAGTCATCAAAGCGCATTTCTGTGTGACATGCCGATGTTCCACACCGCCGGCCTGTTCGCAGCTGTGCGGGTGCCGCTGTGGGCCGGCGGTTCGGTTTGGATCAGCAAAGGCTTCGATCCGGCAAAGACAATCGCCCGCATTGCCGATCCGGCTTTGGCTATCACCCACTATTTCTCGGTGCCGCAGATGGCGACGACGCTGTGGCAGCATCCCGATTTCACGCCGGAAAAGTTTTCGCGGCTGGTGATGTATGCCACTGGCGGCGCGCCCAATCCGACGGCTCAGGTTGAGCGTTTTGCCCGCGCTGGGATTGCCTTTTCGGATGGCTTTGGCATGAGTGAGACGGGCTCCAACTTTGGAATGCCGGTGCTGGATATCGAGCTACTGATCGCCAAAGCGGGAAGCTGCGGCCTGCCGTTTGCCTCGGTTCAGGCGCGGATCGTCGATGATTGTGGCGATGATGTTGCAGCAGGGCAAACCGGCGAACTGTGGCTTAAGGGCCCGAGCATCACGCCGGGTTATTGGAATCAGCCCGAGCTCACCGCCAAGGCTTTTGACAATGGCTGGTTCAAAACCGGTGACGCCGCGATCCGCGATGCGGACGGCTATTACTTCATCGTTGACCGGCGCAAAGACATGTACATTTCTGGCGGTGAGAACGTTTATCCCGCCGAAGTCGAAGCCTGTCTTGCCGAATTGGCTGACATTGCTGCGGCAGCGGTGATCGGCGTGCCCGACGAGCGCTGGGGCGAAATTGGCCGTGCATACATTATGGTCAAACCCGGCGCAGCACTTGGCGAAGATGCGGTGATCGCCCACACCCGCGCCCGGCTGGCGAAGTTCAAGGTTCCGGCATCGGTGGTTTTTGTCGAAGACATGCCTCGGACGGGCTCGGGCAAAGTGCAAAAGCACCTGCTGCCGCGATAATGCCTGAATAGTTGCCCTGAAAAATTGCCGTGACTGTGCCATTGCCTTTGCAAGCTGGCTGGGAATATCATGCCCGCGTGTGAAAGCCGGAACTGGACCCGGCGTTTAAGAGGAATCATTGGTGTCAGCGAAACAGGATGGCCTGCCAAAGCGGCGCGCGGAAGCCTTGGAAACGCGTGAGAATATTCTTGAGGTAGCCACCCGTGAGTTTTCCGAGAAGGGCCTGGCTGGCGCTCGGATTGACGAGATTGCCGAGCTGACCTCGTCATCCAAGCGGATGATCTATTATTATTTTGGCGGCAAGGACGAGCTTTATCGCGCCGTGCTTGAGCGCGCTTATGAACATATCCGCAATCAGGAGCAGGCCGCCAACTTTGCCAGCCTGCCACCCGATCAGGCGCTGCGGGCGATTGTCGGGCACAATTTCGATTACCATTATGAACACCCGGAATTCGTCCGTCTCGTAATGAACGAAAATGTCCATCACGGCGAGCACATCGCCAAGATCGAAAGCATGAAGCAGCGCAACCGCAGCGTGATCGACGCGCTGGCGGGCATTCTTGAAAAGGGGCAGGCGCAAGGATTGTTCCGCGACGGGATTGATCCGGTGGAACTGCATACGACGATTTCGGCGCTCAGCTTTTACAATGTGTCCAACCGGCACACTTTCCTGCATAATTTTGGCGTCGATTTCACTGCCCCCGAAGTGCGTGCGCGGCGCCGTGACCAGATCATTGATTGCGTGCTCACTTGGGTCGCCAAGCGCTGACAATTTGAGACAATTCCTGCGCTTGCCGTTGCGCCAATATGATTGTACTAACCGGTACACATAATAAGCGAGGGATGGGATATGCGGGCAGGTTGGGTAATTGCGTCGGCAATCGTTGCCGTGTTGGGTGCAAGTGCAGCAGTGGCGAAGGCGCCGCGAGATTTTCCTGTGCTCGAAAAACCCGGAACCGTTGATACCTATCCGGTCCACACTACCCAATGGCCTGGCGGCGTCACCAGCCTTGCCGATGTTACCTATTCGACGATCCCGGGCTATCGCCCGATGATGATCGACATCTACATGCCGCCCAAAAAGAGCGGGCCAAAGCCACTGATCATGTACATCCACGGCGGCGGCTGGGTTGGCGGTACGCCGCGCAATGCGGGCGCGCATGGCAATTTTCCTGCCGCTCTGGCCAAGCTGGCGAGCGAAGGCTTTGTTGTCGCCAGTCTGGAATATCGCTTGGCCAGCGAAGCGTCATTCCCTGCGCAGGTCCAAGACGTGCGCGCAGCTCTTCGCTTTCTCAAGAGTAATGCCGCCATCTATGGCATGGATCCGAGCCGTGCGGGCGTATGGGGCGGTTCGGCGGGCGGCCACCTGACGGCACTTGCCGCATTGAGCTGCGGTGTATCATCGCTTGAGGCCAATGGCGTGAAAGCGGCGGCTGGCAGCGAATGCTTTCAGGCTGCGGTTACATGGTACGGCGTGTTTGATTTCGGGGCACTCGCCGCAGGACGGCCGGGCGGCAATGACGGTGCGGCAAACAAGCTGCTCGGCTGTGATGGCCCCTGCAGCGACGAAAAGTTCGCTGCCGCCAGCCCGGTGACCTATATCGACGCCAAGGATCCGCCGTTCCTGCTGATCCACGGCACGGAAGACAAGACCGTGCCCGTCGCCCAATCGCATCTGGCCGAGGCCAAGATGAAGGCGGCCGGAATGCAGGTAGAATCGATCTACATCCCGGGCGTCGATCACAGCTTTATCGGCCACACCCCGGCAGAAACGCGCGCAGCCACTTTGCTTGCGACCAACGCGACGTTCGATTTCTTCCACAAGACCTTGGACAAGCCTGCGAAGTGACCCGCGCCAAGACTGCTCTTGCCTGTACGGTTGCACTGGTTCTCGGCGGGCTTGCGGCCTCGCTTAGCGCACAGGAAGCGCCGCCGGTTGAACTGCTGCCGCCATTACCACCAGAGCAGGTGCTTGCTGCTTTTGCACCGGACAAGGGCCGGGATCAAACCGCGGCGTCCTGCGGCCTGTGCCATGCCCCCGCGATGATAACCGGCAAGCATTACAGTGCCGACAAGTGGGCGGAAACCGTCGATCACATGGTCGACAAGGGCGCCAAGGTCAGCGACGCCGACTATGACACCATCGTTGATTACCTCGCGCGCAATTACGGCCCTGAAAAGCTTGCCGCTATTTCACCGGTAGCGGGTGCGGCTTCGGGGTCTGCCCCCCGCTGATCGCCCACTTGATTGCCTCCAGCGTCATGGTCCGCACCCGTGGATCGTCCCATGATGCGTCGGTGTGGCCGAGCCCGGTGTAGAACACCCGGCCCGCGCCGTATGACTTGATCCACGCCACCGGAAAATCGCCGTCGGTGCGGTGGACCGAGGGTGCTTTCATGTTGACGCTCGAGGTGTCGATCCGCGCCAGCACATCGACATTGGCCCGCGAATAGGGCTTGGCCAGCATGGCATAGTGCTCGTCTTTCAGCACCATACCGCTCTTCAGCGCCTTCATTGCCGGGAAATCGGGCCGCTCGACCACGATCTTGGCATCGGCGATTCCCCAGGGGTGGTTATCAAACACCCCGCCCAGCATCTCGCCATATTCGGGCCAGTTAACGGCCGTGGCAGTTGCCGTGTGAATGCCGATGAAGCCCTTGCCATCCTTCGCGACGAAATCCAGGAGGTCCTGCTTCTGCTCGGGCGTCATGGTCGTGTCGCCATTGGTGTAAAACAGCACAGCGTCGAAATAATCGAGGTTCTTGCCGCGGGCCTGCTTGGGGCCGCCCTTGGCATAGGCGAACTTGCCCCAGGTTTCCTGCTTGGTCACCCAGTCGGTATCGGTGCGGATGAAGGTGACATAGGCCCCCGATTGGCGGCCGATCTGCTCGATCACTGAGATGGCATGGCTAACCGCCATGTGCGCCGACTGGTTTCCGGTGGAAAGATCAGCGATCACCAGCAGGCGCTTCTTGCCGGCATAGACATCCTGATCGCCCGGCGGCGGGGTGCGCGGCGGGCCTATAGGCGCGGGGGGAGGGACAGGAGCAGGTGCAGTTTGGGCTGAAAGAGTAAGCGCCAACGCGGCACCAGCGGCAAGGCGAAGGATGGTGTTCTTCATCATTTTGGCTCCCGTGGCAGGGCGAAGGCAGTGATCGTGTCGGAGGCGAGCGGGCTGTCGAGGAAGCTGCCGCCGGTCGAAGTGATCGTCACGAACTGGCGACCATCGCTGCCTTTGTAGGTGATCGGCGTGGCATGGGCGGCGGCCTCAAGCTTTACCTCCCACAGCATCTTGCCGGTGCTGGTGGCAAAGGCGCGAAAGCGCGAATCGTCGCTGGCCCCGATGAAGGTGAGGCCGCTCGCGGTAGTGATCGAGCCGCCGATATTGGGCCGCCCGGTCAGGCGCTTGCCCTCGGGCAGGCTGTCGGTCACGCCGAGCGGAACCTGCCAGACGATCTTGCCGGTATTGACGTTGACCGCGCTCAGTCGGCCCCACGGGGTCTTCTGGCACATGAGTTTTGTGCCTTCCATCTGGAAGCGCCCGCTCACCGGCCCGCGCTCATAGGGAAGCGCGCCTTTGGAGGGCACCAGCGAGGTTACCTGTCCCAGATCGCTGGTGTTGACTATCAGCAGGCCTCTGTCGGGATCATAGCTCATCCCGCCCCAGTTTGCGCCGCCCTGCAGGCCGGGGAAGCTGATCGTAACTTCGTTGAAGCGCACCGGCACATAGAGACCGCCGGACACCATCTTGTTGGCGGCGATCCAAGCCTCGCAGCCAGCCTTAAGCTCGGGCGTGACATCGGCCACATCGCCCGGGGCAAAGTTTGTGCGAGCCAGCGGCGGGGTAATCTTGGGGTAAGGCTGGGTTGGTGCCGCCGCTTCGCCTGGAACATCGCTAGCCGGAACCTTCCGATATTCCACCGGCAGGATCGGCTTGCCCGTGACCCGGTTGAGCACGAACAGCAGCGCGTTCTTGGATACGATTCCTACGGCGGGAACTGACTTCCCGCCCACCTTTGCATCGAACAGGATCGGCGGGGCTTGCAGGTCATTGTCCCAGATATCATGGCGGACTGCCTGAAAGTGCCAGAGGTATTTGCCGGTCCTGGCATCGGCCGCAACCAGCGAGGTGCCGAACAGGTTGTCGCCCTTGCGGTCACCACCATAGCGGTCAAACGCCGGGGCGCCGAAGGGCATATAGACGATGCCGCGCGCCGCATCGACGGTGAGAAAGCCCCATGAATTGACCCCGCTACGCCGCTCAGCGCTGCCCGGAGCCCATGTTTCGTAGCCCTTCTCACCCTTGTGCGGCACCGAGTGGAAGGTCCAGACCAGCTTGCCCGTTCGAACATCCCAAGCGCGGACATCGCCAGCCGCGCCCAGCGGCGGGAACTCCTGAACTGCCGCGCCGGTAATCACCAGATCGCCATAGACGATCGGCGGAGAGGTCATGCCATAGAAGCGCGCCTGCGCGCCGTTCAGCACTTCAGGCGTTTTCAGATCGACGATGCCGTGGTCACCAAAGCCCTCTGCGAAAGCGCCAGTCGCCGCGACAAGCGCGATCAGGCGGCCATCGCGGGTGCCGAAAACGATGCGGGCCGGCGTAGCGGCGTCACCCGGCCAGTATTCCACCCCGCGCAGGCTTGGCTGGCCATCGCCGCCAATCGGTGTGGCCCATAGCTCGGAACCGGTGGCCGGATCGAGCGCGACCACGCGGCCATAGGGGGTGGAGATGAACATGCGCCCACCGACAACCAGCGGCGTGACTTGGGATCCGGCAAAGCGCGAGCGGCGGCGCGAGATATTCGGCGCTCCACCAGCGCCTGCGCCAATCCCCTCGGCAGCGCGCTGGGCATCGGCATTGGCATCGGGTGTGGCGGCGGCGGGAATCGCTGGCGGCTTCATATGATAGACCCATGCCGGCCCAAGGCTGGCAACGTTGGTCGGAGTGATTTCCTTGAGCGGAGAGTGGCGCTGGCCGCCTTTGTCATGGCCATAGGTTGCCCAGTCACCATTGGCATCGGCTAAAGCTGGGGCGGAAAGCAGCGCTGAGCCCAGCAGCACGGCCTTCAGACTTTTCAAGCCTGCTCGCATGACTTAACTCTCCCTTTTCCTTTTATGGACTAGTTCGTACATAAATCTTTCCATGGCAAGGCCAATCGGATATGCCAAGGTGTAGCCGTGTGAAACAAACGGTATCTGGAGAATGAATGTGGGCGGGACAATTCTGGTTCTCAACGGACCCAACCTGAACCTTCTGGGCGAACGCGAACCGGCGATCTACGGGCATGATACGCTCGCCGATGTCGAAGCGGCGTGCCGGGCAGAGGCTGCTGCAGCGGGCTATGAGATCGATTTCCGCCAGACTAACGCCGAGCATGAAATGGTCGACTGGATTCAGGCGGGGCGCAAGGGGCTGGCTGGGATCGTCATCAATCCGGCTGCCTTCACTTATGCCGCCTATCCGATCCTTGATGCGCTTAAACTCGTCGATTGCCCGGTGGTGGAAGTGCATATCTCAAACATTCATCGGCGCGAGGCCGAGTGGCGCTCGAAGTCGATTATGACGCAGGTGGTGACTGGGATCATCTCGGGGCTTGGCGTCAATGGCTATCCGCTCGCCGTGCGCCACATCATCACGGCGCGGAGCCGCGCGGTATGAGCGGGGCGACGATGAAGCCCAGCCGTGCCCGGCTTACCGTGCTGGCGCTGATCTCTGTCGCGACGCTGATCAACTATCTTGACCGCTCAGTGATGGGTGTTGCCAAGCCCGAACTGGTCAAGGATCTGCACATCTCGCCCGAAGTGATGGGGCTGATCTTCTCGGCCTTCTCGTGGACCTATGCGCTGGCGCAGATTCCCGGCGGTTATGTCATAGACAAGCTGGGCACCCGGCTGACCTATGCCCTGTCGCTCGGCCTCTGGTCGCTGGCGACGGCGGTGCATGGCCTGATGACCAGCGTTGCCGGTCTGGTTTCCGCGCGTCTGGCGCTGGGCATTGCCGAAGCACCTTGCTTCCCCGCCAACAGCCGCGTGCTGAGCACCTGGTTCCCGCAGCAGGAACGCGCCAAGGCCACCGGCGTCTATACGGTCGGCGAATATATCGGCCTTGGCATGCTGATCCCGGTGCTTGGCTGGATCATGGCGCACTATGGCTGGCGCTCGCTATTCTATGTCGTTGGCGCCATCGGCATCATCTTTGCCTTCATTTTCCACCGCCTCTATCGCGATCCGCAGGACAGCAAGTCGGTCAATCAGGCCGAGCTGGATCTGATCGCGGCGGGCGGCGGATTCACCGCAGGTTCCGCCAGCAACGCCTTCAGTTGGTCCATGGTGCGCAAACTGGTGACCACGCGGCAAATTGCCGGGGCGTCGATCGGGCAGTTCTGCAGCAACTCGACGCTGGTGTTCTTCCTCACCTGGTTCCCCAGCTACCTCGCCGAAGAGCGCGGCATGACATTCATCAAGGCGGGCTTCATGGTCTCGCTGCCTTACCTTGGTGCATCGCTGGGTGTGCTGCTCGGCGGTATCTTTTCCGACTGGCTGATTCGTCGCACCGGCTCACCGACGATTGGCCGCAAGGTGCCGATCATCACCGGGCTGCTGCTCTGTGCCTCAATGATTAGCGCCAACTTCCTTGAGAGCAACGAGGCAGTGATCGCGGTCATGTCTGTTGCCTTCTTCGGACAGGGCCTCGCCGGCCTCGGCTGGACACTACTGTCAGACGTTGCACCAAAGGAAATGATGGGGCTGACGGGCGGTCTGTTCAACTTTTTCACCAACCTCGCGGGCATCATCACCCCGCTGGTCGTTGGTTTCGTGGTTGGCGCGACCGGCAGTTTCTATGGCGCGCTTGCCTATATTGGCGCGCTCGGGGTGATCGGCGCTGCGGCCTATATATTTGTGCTGGGTCCGGTGGAGCGAGTGGTTATCGATTGAGCTGCGTCCCTAAGGGAAAATGAAACCGGCTTGACATGTACTGATTGGTACATGTACCGTTCAGTTAACTGTGAGGGAACACCCGCAGTCATTCACCCACGGGAGGGGACCAATAATGAACTCGAAGATCCGCTTCGCGGCGAACTCGTCGCTTGTCGCCATCGGCCTCGTATGGAGCGCCGCCGCTTTCGCGCAGGCCAAGCCTGCTGCTGATGATCAGGCCGCCGATGATGCCGCCGCGACCAAGGAAATCGTCGTTACCGGCTCGAGCATCAAGGGCGTTGCTCCGGTTGGTTCGAACCTCGTCACTGTCGGCAAGGATGACATCGCCAAGCTGGGCGCCAACACTGTCCAGCAGGTGCTGAAGTCGGTTCCCGCCGTTGTCGGTCTCAACAGCCCAGGCCAAGGCGGCTTCGGTTCGTTTGACGGCGCGGGCACCAATGCCCCGACCATCCATAGCCTTGGCGCTTCGGCTTCGAACTCCACGCTGATCCTGCTCAACGGCCACCGCATGCCAGTTGGTGGCGCGAACCACGTGCTCGCCGATCCCAACATCGTTCCGCCGATGATGCTGCAGCGCGTGGAAGTTCTTTCGGACGGCGCCTCGTCGGTTTACGGATCTGACGCCGTTGCCGGTGTTATTAACTTCATCACCCGCCGCGATCTCGATGGCTTTGAAGTCAACCTGCAGAAGGGCTTTGGCAAGCAGTATGGCACGATCAACGCCGGTCTGGTTGCCGGCAAGAAGTGGGATACCGGCTCGGTTATCTTCGGCTATGCCTATTCCAACCGCGACAACCTGAGCGCGGGCGACCGCTCGTTCATGGACCCTAACCTGGTTTCGCGCGGCGGTTTCAACTTCCGTGACAACTTCTGCGGCCCCAGCGCGTCGATCACCACAGGTGGCCGCACCTACTACACACCTTATGGCGCGGGCGGCGTCAACGGCGTAGCCTATGTTCCGGCGGCAACCGGCACCGCCGTGGCCAATCAGAACGGGCAGTGCGAATACCACAGCGCCTGGGATTTGATTCCGTCGGAAGTGCGCCACAATGCGATGGTCAGCGTCCAGCAGGAAGTTGGCGATTCGCTCAAGCTGACTGGCGATATTGTCTATTCAAATCGCAAGAACGTGCAGCGCGTTTCGCGCGGCAATGCGACCGGAACGATCTTCGCTTCGGGCGCTCCCACTGGCCAGTCGAACAATCCATTTGCAACTGCGGCCTTCAACGCACTTAACGCGGCCGAACTGGCGCGTTGGGTTGGTCTCGGCGGCACCAATACATCGGGAAACTTTGTTCCGATCACTTCGGCTGCAGTCAACTTCAACGCTGATACGCTGATGGGCCCCGGCGCCAAGATCGTCGGCAAGGATGAGACGTTCTATGCCCGTCTCGATGCTGAATATGCGATCAATGATGCATGGCATGTCAATCTGGGTGGATCGCTAAGCCGTGATCAGTCGTCGGTTGAATCGCTCAACCGCCTGAACGCCAGCGGCTTCCAGCTGGCCCTTAATGGCAAGGCTTCTGCGGTTATCAACGGTGTGGCAAACACTGTCAGCCAGACGCTCACTGCAGCCAATGCCATCGACGTATTTGGCGGCGGTGGCACTTCAGCGGCAACGCTGGCTGGCCTCGCAGACTCGCGCGTTTACCAGATCGGCGACATGACGCTGTTCAACGCCTACGGCAAGATTGACGGCGAGCTGTTCGAACTGCCCGGCGGCAAGGCCAAGATCGCCATCGGCGGCGAATATTCGAAGTACTCGCTTGAGCAGAACACGGTTCAGCCGAACGGCTTGGGCGCTGCCTCGTTCAACTCGCTGGCCTATGTCCTGCACTATGGCCGCAATGTAAAATCGGGCTATGCTGAGCTTTACCTGCCGCTGGTTGGTCCGGAGCAGAACATACCTGGCATCTACAAGCTCGACATCAACCTTTCGGGCCGCACTGATAGCTACAGCGACGTTGGCAGCACGACCAATCCCAAGATCGCCGCCAACTGGGAAGTGATCGAAGGTATTCGTTTGCGCGGCAACTGGGCCAAGAGCTTTGTTGCTCCCGCGCTAACCTCGGTCGGTTCGAACGCAGTGGGCCGCACGGGTGAATCGAGCTTCACAACCTCGGGTAATGTTACCCTGCCTTACTCGATCTTCCCGAATGCCGCAGCAGCAGCTGGCGCAGGCTGCGTTTCCACGGCGACGTCTTGCACGATCAACGGAGCCAACTTCGGCATTCAGATCAACGGCGGCAATGGCGCTCTGGTTCCGCAGAAGGGCAAGGCCTGGTCAATCGGTCTGGATATCGCACCGCCATCGCTGCGTGGCCTGCGCATTTCGGTCACCTATTGGAACAACAAGCTGACCGGCGGCGTCACGGCTCCGGCTCTGTCGCTGATCACCAGCTCGTCGGCCCTGTCCCAGTTCCTCACCGTCTATCCCACCGGCGCTACGGCAGCCCAGATTGCCGCAGCTACGGCAACCTTGCCGCAGACCGGCGTAGTTGGCGGTGGCGCCGGTTCCAGCGTCAGCGGTACGGTCAACCCGATCTACTTCATCTACTCGAACCAGCAGCAGAACGTGCTCAACCTCGATGTCTCTGGCGTCGACGTTTCGGCATCCTACAAGCTG
>CANGBE010000003.1 GCA_947451875.1 Sphingomonadaceae bacterium
AATACGACCAATACAAGAAATTGGGAGACGCCGATCTAGATCGCCGTGTCCGCAACCTCAAGGCGCGTGATAGTCGTCGGAATTGGCGCTTGGGTAGCTTTCGCAATAACCTTATTTGCCACGGGGTTTAGTGCGCCAAAACTATCTGTCACAATCGCAAACGGCTCTTTCGCGAACAGCTGTTGCGGCACCATAATTTTAAGAGATGGTCGGATGACAGTAGCAAATCAGCAAGTCGACTATGTCATCGAGAGCGACAAATCGAGCGCCTACGTTTTACCGTCATTTTACGTTGGCGCTTCATCGCAAGGATTTGTTCTCCGCCGCGAGCATTTCCCCCTCAAACTCCGAATCGATAACGACACGCATCCCGGTGAAATCGGATTGTTGGACGATAGCGAAGGTGGACAGTTTAGCTTTCAGCGCGTGAGCGGCAGCTAAGCAACTCAACCCGAGATAACTTTCTCTAAAGGATGAAGCCCAAAAAACAGAAAAGGGCGGCAGGTTAACCCCGCCGCCCTTTTCGGCACCCTCTCCCGAAGTGCCTGTGGCTACCTGCGCCTCTTTCGTGCGCAGTGCAGTTATCTTGAGAATTCTTATTCCTCGCCGTCGCCCTTCGCGCCGATCACTTCAGCCTGAGCCAGCGTGGCGGGCTTGTAGGCGCCGTCTTGCAGGTAGGGGATCGGGTTGACGGCAGTGCCGGCGATGCGGACTTCGTAATGCAGGTGCGGGCCGGTCGAGCGGCCGGTCGAGCCGACGTAGCCGATCAGATCGCCCTTCTTCACCGGTTCGCCAGCAACAGCGACGAGGCGTGACATGTGGCCATAGCGGGTTTCAATGTCACCGCCGTGCTCGATCGAAACATAAAGGCCGTAGCTGGAAAACCAGTCAGCGCGGGAAACGATGCCGTCTGCCGAAGCATAGACCGGGGTGCCCCAGGCTGCGCCAAGATCAACGCCCTTGTGGGCGCGGCGGCCGCCGATCACCGGGTGCCAGCGCATACCGAAGCCGCTGGTCAGCGCAGCGGTTTCAACCGGCATACGCGAAGGAATAGCGACAGTGGTGGGCTGCGCGAAAGAAGGAATGGCAGAAACGCCGGAAACCACGCCCGAACTGCGGACCGGCTGCGACACCGAAACCAGCTGACGGTTGTTACCTTCCAACGCCGACCATGAATTAAACAGCGAACGGAATTCCGCATCACCAGCCGTAGCGGCGTTGTCCTGCTTGGCAGCCGTAGCAGCGCGCAGCGGGGCAAGGATGTCAGCATTGGCGCTGGCATTGGCCATGGCAGGATTGGAAGAAAACAAAGCGGCTGCGGTGGCAAAACCAACCAGCGAGCGAAACTTTGTAATAAGTGCGAAAGCGACCACGAAAAAACCTTTTTTGTCCGAACCGATCCCGTTCAACTTCGGCTGGAACATCCGGCCTTGTCGTTCGTTATTGGAGTTGGTCGGTCCCCCCGCCTTCTCTTGATCCTGTGGCTACGTGTCGATTTTATCCAAGGCAAGCGCCGCGTAGGCATCCCGCGACAAACCGGCTTTGAGCCGCGCCGAGTCGTTGAACGGCGGCTTAACGCGCCCGCCAAAGTGGCGCGAAACCAAGGAAATCCACAATTCATCCACATCGATTCGGCGGGCCGCGGCGAGTGCGGCGAAGTGAGTTGCGCCGATTCGGACATGGTCAATTTCATCATCAAGGATTCGTTCCAGCAGCCTCGCCCCGCGCTCATCACCAAAGGCGCGCACCCGCTCGATCATCATCGGCGTGGCATCCAGTCCGCGTGCCTCAAGCACCATCGGCACCACTGCCAGCCGCGCCGAAACATCGTGAGCGGTGGCTTGCGCCGATTCCCAAAGGCCATCGTGCGCTGGTAGATCGCCATAACCGGCGCCCATACCGCGCAGGTGCCGCGCGATCATCATGAAATGCGATGCCTCGTCCGCCGCGACCTTCAGGAAATCGCCGGTGAACTTTGCGCCCATTTCACCGCCGAACCGCCCGGCCATATCGAGCGCGAGGTCTATCGCGACAAATTCGATATGTGCGATTGAATGCCACAGCGCGATCCGGCTGCGCTCCGACCCGCCGCGCCCGCGCTTGGGCATCCGGTTTGGCGGCAGCAGCTCAGGCCGCTCTGGACGCGCAGGCCGATCAGGCATGGGGGTGTCGAAGGTGAAGTCCAACCGCCCCAGCCGCCAATCGCGCGCCAGCTTTCGCGTCGCCATGGCCTTCGCAAACGGATCGCCAGTCTCCAGCGCGGCGCAGATCGCCGCTGTGAGGGAGGTCACAGTCTTGGCAACTTCACAGAGCCTTCGCGGCCTCCAGCACCTCGGCGGCGTGGCCTTTGACCTTCACCTTGTCCCAGACGCGGGCGATTTTGCCATCGGCATCCAGCAGATAAGTAGTGCGGACCATGCCCATATAGGTGCGGCCATAGTTGACCTTTTCGGCCCACACGCCCAGCGCGTCCGACAGGCCACCGGTCTCGGCATCGCTGGCGAGCGGGGCGGTGAGGCCGTATTTGGCGATGAATTTTGTGTGCCGTGCGGGGGAATCCTTCGAGACGCCGAGCAGCGCCACACCGGCACTGGCGAATTCTGCCGAGAGCGCAGTAAAGTCCTGATTTTCGACGGTGCAGCCAGGCGTATCATCCTTGGGGTAGAAGAAGATCACCGCCTTCTTGCCCTTCAGGTCAGACGGCGAAATGCTGCCGCCATCGGGCGTGGTCATCGCGATGTCGGGCATCGTGTCGCCGACGGATAGCTTGTTGCTCATGGAACTTTCCCTTCGATTTTCTCGCCGAATACCTGTGCCCAGACAGCGGCTACAACCTTGCGCGCATCAGCGAATCCAGCGATCATTTCGTCCCAATCGCTGCATTGGCCTGCGCTTGCAAGCGCAGGCCGCACGCCAGGCGGCGGAATTTCCGAATCGGGTGCGAGTAGGCGGCCGGCGACCAGCAATCGAGTCAGCCGGTCATGCGCGGGAAGCAATGTCCCGGGCACCAGTCCTGACTCGATCAGCGCCTTGATGGCATCTGGCAGCGACGGCACTAGCCCCTCGCCTTCGCGCAGTTGCAGATAGTGGACAATGAACTCTACATCAACGAGCCCGCCGCGCGCCAGCTTGGCATCGAGCGGGCCCTGCGCGGGCTTATGATGCGCCATTTCCGCGCGCATTTCGAGGACATCCGCGCGCAATTTGGCCTTATCGCGGGGTGCGGTGAGCACGCCCTGTACCAGTTCAGCGAGCTGCGCTTTGGCAGCTTCCGGGCCGAACAGCGGGCGCGCACGGCACAGCGCCATGTGCTCCCAGGTCCAGGCCTCTTCCCGCTGATAGCGCTCAAAGCTGTCAAAGCTCACCGCCAAAGGCCCGCTCTTGCCCGAGGGACGCAGCCGGGTATCGACCTCATACAGCGCGCCTTCCGCCGTTGGCACCGTCAGCGCGGCACCAAACCGGGGGGCGAGGCGGTTGAAATAGAGCGTCGCGCCAAGCCGGCGTTCACCGTCCGATTCGCCTTCGTGATCGCCGGTGAACAGGTAAACCAAATCGAGATCGGAGGCGTGAGTCAGCGCCCCACCGCCGAACCGGCCGAGCCCAAGCACCACCAAATCGCATCCGGCAACGCGGCCGTGGACGCTCTCGAATTCCGCCAACGTCGCATCACCCAGCACGGCTAGCGCCGCTTGCGCCACTCGCGCATTGGCGGAGGCAATAATCAGCGGATCGGTCGCCGCCTCGATCAGTTGCACGCCCAGAGCAAAGCGCTTTTCGCCGACTTTGCGCCGCACGCGATCGAGCAGACGCTCGTAATCGTCGCCCGCTTCACCGGCGGAAAATTCGGCGACCAGATCATCCACCGATCCCGGCAGATCGAAAGCGCTGGCATCGATCAGCGCATCGAGCAGATCACCGCGCCGGGCCAGGGCATCAGCGAGCGGCGGGGCGAGGCCGAGCACTTTGGCGGTGAGATCCAGCAGCGCCGGGCGTGCCTCGAGCAACTGGAACAGGCCCAGAGCAGACGGTAGCCGGGTGAGCAGCTCTTCCCATCGATTGAACGCTCGGCGCGGTTCCGGCGAGCGGGCCAGCGCGGCTAGCAATGGCGACTGGATCGCCTGAAAGGCCGTCTGCGCTGCCTCGCTGCGCATGGCTTTGAGCTTGCCCGAATGCCAGCCTTCGATCCGGCCCGAGAGTTCAACGGGCGTTTCAAAACCCAGCGCATCAAGTTCTGCCGCAAGCCGCTTTCCGCTTGCAGGCGGCGGCGCGGAAGGCGCGGCGTCTGAGGCGTGTTGCGCGATCAGCGCGTCATAGCGGGCAGCCACCGCATCGGTGATGCTGGCGATTTCCTTGACCAGCGCCTTACCGTCTTTCAGCCCATCAAGCCGTGCCACGTTATCAAGCGCTGCCTTGTCTTCTGGCAGCGTGTGGGTCTGCTGATCGCCGACCATTTGCAGCCTGTGTTCGATTGCCCGCAGCCGGTCATAACTGGTGCCCAGCACCTCTGCATCTGAGGCAGAAATGATCCCCGCTGCGGCCAGCGCATCAAGCGTTGCCCGCACCCCTCGCAGCCGCAGCGCTGGATTGCGACCACCGTGGATCAGCTGGTGGGTCTGGGCGAAGAATTCGATCTCGCGGATGCCGCCAAGCCCGCGTTTGACATCAAAACCCGGCCCCGGCGTCTCGCTACCCTCCTGCGTGGCGCGGATCTGCGCAGTGAGGCGGCCAATCTCGGCGATGGCCCCGAAATCCAGACTCTTGCGCCAAACAAAGGGCCGGATGGCCTTGAGGAAAGCCTCACCTGCGGGAATGTCTCCTGCACAAGCCCGTGCACGAATAAAGGCCGCGCGTTCCCAAGCCAGCGCCGAGCTTTCATAATGGCTCAGCGCCGCATCAACCGGGATCGCCAGTGGGCTTACCTCTGACTGTGGGCGCAGCCGCAGATCGACTCGGAAGACATAGCCCTCGCCATCCACCCGGCTGAGTGTTTGGACAATATCGCGGGCATAACGCGCCGCCGCCTCGCCCGGCTCCTCGCGTGTCCGGTGCGGCAGGGTGGCAGGATCGTAAAGCAGGATCGGATCAATGTCGGAGGAATAGTTGAGCTCACCCGCGCCGTGTTTGCCGAGCGCCAGCGCGATCATCCCGGCGGGTTCAGTATCGGGCATACGGCTGAGCAGGACATGGCGGATCGCCGCATCCAGAGCGCGGTCGGCAAAGGCGGAAAGTTCGCTGGTCACGCGGGTGAGCGGAAAGGCTCCAGCAAGGTCGCCAATGCCCAGCGCCAGTGCCAGGGCGCGCCGTTCACGCCGCAGGGCTGCAGGCACATCGCCCGCGCCCTCGCCAGCCTTCCGCGCACGGGCCATCGCCTCCTCGCCGCGCCCTTCGGCAAGCAGGGCGGCCAAATCATGTTCGCGATCAAGCAAACGGGCGAGAAACGGCGAATGCTTGCGCGCCCTGGCGATTGCGCCGGTCCAGTCGGGTTCAACGTCCATCCTCGCGAAGTGCGCCTTCCTTGCTGACGGATCAAGAGAGCGTCTTGCGCTGGTCCGGCCTATTTGCCACACCCTGCGCCAATCGCCGCCCGCGATTGGCGGCATCAAGACAAGCGAAAGGTCGCCGATGACAATCTCCACTCACAAGCTCAGGCTGCTTGCCTCCGCACTCGCTCTCTCCGCCCTCGCCGTCAGCGGCATAGGCGGGGCTGCGCCAAAGGCTCCGGCTATTGACACCGCGCTGATGAAGACTGTCGTGCAACGCCTCTCTGCTGACGATTTCGAAGGTCGGGGACCAAGCAGCGCCGCCGAACCCAAGGTACTCAACTACATCATCGCTCAGTTCACAGCAGCGGGGCTGAAGCCCGGTAATCACGGATTGTGGCTGCAGGACGTGCCGACGGTTGAGATTACCGGTAACAATTATTCGCCGCTGACAGTGACCGGCGGCTCTACTCCTCTGAGCTTCAATCAGGGCACAGATTTCGTTGCCGCAAGCTATCGTGTGACGCCGCATACCGAGCTGAAAGATGCCGAGATGGTCTTCGTTGGCTATGGCATCAATGCGCCGGAACTCGGCTGGAATGATTATGCCGGGCAGGACATGCAAGGCAAGATCGCAGTGATCCTCGTCAACGATCCCGACTATGCGATGGAAGGCGAAGGGGGGCTCTTCAAGGGTCGCCGGATGACCTATTATGGCCGCTGGACCTACAAGTTTGAGGAAGCCGCAAGGCAAGGTGCAGCCGGAGCGCTAATCGTCCACGACACTTTCCCTGCCGCCTATGGTTGGAACGTGGTGCAGTCGAGCTGGTCAAAATCGCAGCTCTACCTTCAGAGCGCCAATGATGGCGCCGATCAGACTATGGCCAATGGCTGGATGCAAAAGCGCGTGGCGGAAAGCATCATGGCTTCGGCGGGCAAGGACTTCGGCAGCCTGGTCACCGCTGCCGGGCAGAAGGGCTTTCGAGCTGTGCCGCTAGGGCTGAAAGCCTCTGTTTCTTTTGACAACAAGACGCGCAAATCAAACTCGCACAATGTCGTCGGCATTCTGCCCGGCAAAGTCGCGCCCAAGGAATATGTGCTCTATTCGGCGCACTGGGATCACCTCGGTCGCTGCAAGGCCGATGCGCGCGGCGATGACATCTGCAACGGCGCGGTTGACAATGCCACTGGCGTCGGGGCGCTGACCGCGATCGCCAAGGCCAGCGTCAGGGCGGGTGCCGCGCGGCGTAGTCAGGTTTTCGTTGCCTTGACGCTCGAGGAATCGGGGCTGCTCGGCTCGAAGTGGTATGCCGAGCACCCGGTCTACCCGCTGCGGCAGACTGTGGGCGGGGCGAATATGGATGCCCTTTCGCCCACCGGCGCTGCGAAGGACTATTCGATGACCGGTGGCGACAAGTCAGAGCTGACTGCGCTGTTCCGCAAGGCCTTGGCCGAAAAGGGTCTGGTCGAAGCGCCCGAGGATAGCCCGGAGAAGGGCGGCTATTATCGCTCTGACCACTTCTCGATGGCCAAGCTCGGCGTGCCGATGTTCGATATCGGCCGCGGCATCGATCTGATGAACGGCGGCAAGGAAGCCGGCAAAGCAGCGCGCGATGATTACACCAATAACCGCTATCACCAGCCAAGCGACGAATACTCAACCAAGTGGGATTGGTCGGGGATCAATCAGGACGTCAGCCTGCTCTATCGCCTCGGCCACATGCTGGCTGACAGCAAGGATTGGCCGAACTGGCATGAAGGCGACGAGTTCCGCGCAATCCGCGATAAGAGCCGCGCAGGAAAGTAACCCATGACCTATCATATGCTGCGGATGCCCCCCGAATGGCATCCGCAGGACTGGCTGTGGATCGGCTTTCCGCACGATCCGGTGGAATGGCCGGGGTTCCTCGGGGCCGCGCAGGAGCAGATTGCCGCTTTCGCCAATGCAGTGGCAGAGAGCGGGCAGGAGGTTCGGCTGATCGTTCGCGATGAGATCAATGCGGCGCGCGCCCGTTTGCTCGTTTCTGGCGCTGTAAAGATCGAGCAACGCACCTATGGCGATGTTTGGCTGCGCGACACCGGGCCTTTGGTTGTAGCCGGCCCGGCTGGCGAACGTATTGCCCGGCGCTTTGGCTTCAATGGCTGGGGCGGCAAGTATCTGATGGACGGCGACCAGACCATTGGTGGTGAACTGGCCGACGATGCCGGGCTTGAGGTGACGACAGCGGACTGGGTGCTCGAAGGTGGGGCACTCGATACGGATGGCACCGGTCTGGTGGCAACGACCGAGCAATGCCTGCTCAACCCCAACCGCAACCCGCACCTCTCTCGCGGCGAAATCGAACTGAAGTTGGAACGCGATCTCGGGTTCGAGCGGGTACTGTGGCTGGGTGACGGCCTAATCAATGACCATACCGATGGCCATGTCGATAATCTCGCCCGCTTTGTTGCCCCCGGTGTACTCGCTCTGCCACGCGCCACAGGCAGCGATGACCCCAATGCGGCGATCTATGCCGATGCTAAGGCGCGCGCCGAAGCTTTCGGCCTGGCGGTGCGCGAGGTGCCATCGCCGGGACGGGTCGAAACAGAAGGCAGGATTG
This sequence comes from Sphingomonadaceae bacterium, assembly GCA_947451875.1. GTDB lineage: Bacteria > Pseudomonadota > Alphaproteobacteria > Sphingomonadales > Sphingomonadaceae > Novosphingobium. The sequence goes on from CANGBE010000003.1 coordinate 8,081, forward strand.
AACCGGCGAGCTACATGAACTTCTGCATCACCTCAAAGCTGGTGGTTGTGCCGACCTATGGCACGCCGCACGATGCCGAAGGGGTAGCGGCAATCGCTGCGCTGTTCCCGGATCGCGACTGTGTAGGTGTGCTGGCTGATGCCGTGCTGGCGGGCGGCGGGTCGTTTCACTGTGCCAGCCAACAGATGCCTTCGGTGTAAGACCGCCCAATCCACCACGCCATCCTGAAACGAGTTCAGGATGACGATTAGGGGTATTGGGGGAGTGTCGCTTTAACGAAGCTGCAAGATTCTCTGGCGCATTAACCCGCTCATGGCCCGAGTCTTCGCCCTTTCCATGCACCTTCCGCAGCGGTTGCCGCTGGCCGATCTGCCGCGCGCGATGATTGTGATCGGTTGCGCTCTGGCGCTGATCCTCGCCGACAAGCCGCTGCCGCTTTAAGCCTTCAGCAGCTTGACCAGCGCGCCCAGCGCCGCTGCTCCCAGAACCCCGCCAGCCATGTAACGCCAAGCCTTGGGGTCGATCCGCCCGAATGCGCGGCTGCCGAAATGGTTGCCGACTACCACCACCGGATAGAGCGCCAGCGCCATCCACAGCTCGCGCCATGTCGCAGTGCCGAGGAACACCGCGACGAGGATGCCCGCGCCCTGCGTCACGAGGAAGATAGACATCATCGAAGCCCGCGCCACGGCTGGCGCAATGTCGCGCCGCAAATAGAACGGCACAACCGGCGGCCCCGGCATGGCGGCAAAACCGGCGAGCAGACCGGAGGCCATGCCGGTCGCTACGGTCTCCTTCATGCCCGGTTTATGGTGCGGCTTGGGCGGCAGGATCACGGCGATAAAGGCCCCGATGGCGATCAGCGCGATGACCAGCCGCGCCACCGGCCCGCCAACTGCGCCCAGCGCCAGAACGCCAAGCGGGATAGTCAGCAGCGCAACCCCGGCGATGACCCATGCCGACTTTTCCGTATTGGCGATCTGCTTGCGCACGCCGAGGAAGCTGATCAGGAAACCCAGCCAGTTGCCGACGACCACCGCCTCCGCCGGAGGAATGGCAAGGCCCATGACCGGCACCAGCATGATCGCCAGACCAAACCCCGCCAGCCCGCGCACGAATCCGGCGACGAGTGTCGCCGCCAGTCCCAGCGCAATCGCGCCCCAGGTGAGTCCGAGAATCAAGCCTGGAGGAGATCCGGCGCAGTCGCCTCATGCACCAGCATGGCAATCGCTTCGGCCAGCGTCATAACCTTCTGGTATTCAACGCCCAGCGTGCGGACGGCGACGGTGCCTTCCTCGGCCTCGCGCTTACCCACCACCAGCAGGTGCGGCACCTTGGCGAGGCTGTGCTCGCGTACCTTGTAGTTGATCTTTTCGTTGCGGAGATCGGTTTCGACGCGAATGCCTGCCGCCCTGAGCTGCCCCGTCACTTCTCCGGCATAGTCATCAGCGTCGGAAACAATCGTCGCCACCACGGCCTGAACCGGCGCGAGCCAGACGGGCAGCTTGCCGGCGAAATGTTCGATCAGGATGCCGATAAAGCGCTCGTAAGAGCCAAAGATCGCGCGGTGGAGCATGACCGGGCGATGCTTGGCGCCGTCCTCACCGATATAGCTCGCATCAAGCCGCTCGGGCAGAACGCGGTCAGACTGGATCGTGCCGACCTGCCAGGTGCGGCCAATCGCATCGGTCAGGTGCCATTCGAGCTTGGGCGCATAGAACGCGCCTTCGCCGGGCAGCTCTTCCCAGCCATATTCCGGTGTGTTCAGGCCAGCAGCGGCTACGGCATTGCGCAGCTCGGTTTCGGCCATGTCCCACATCTCTTCGGTACCGAAGCGGTTTTCCGGGCGCAGCGCGAGCTTGATCGCATAGGTGAAGCCGAAGTCCTTGTAGACCCGGTCTGCCAGCGCACAGAAGTTGCGTACTTCCTCAACGATCTGGTCTTCGCGGCAGAAGATGTGGCCATCATCCTGCGTGAACTGGCGCACCCGCATCAGCCCGTGCAGCGCGCCATGCGGTTCGTTGCGGTGGCAGCAGCCGTTTTCGACAATGCGCAGCGGCAGGTCGCGGTAGCTTTTGATGCCCTGCCGGAAGATCAGCACGTGCGCCGGGCAGTTCATCGGCTTGAGCGCCATCCAGTCGGCATCGTTGGAGACCAGCGGGCCGCCGTCTTCGGTGTTCGGCACTTCATCGGGGATGACGAACATGGCTTCGCGATACTTGCCCCAGTGGCCGGATTGCTCCCACTGGCGCGCGTCCATCACTTGCGGGGTTTTGACTTCCTTGCAGTCCGCCTTCAGCACAGCGCGGCGCATGTAGTCCTCGAGCGCGCGGTAGATGACATAGCCGTTGGGGTGCCAGAACACGCTGCCGTGGGCCTCGGCCTGAAGGTGGAACAGGTCCATTTCCTGCCCCAGCTTGCGGTGATCGCGCTTGGCGGCTTCTTCAAGGCGCGTGAGGTGCTCGCCGAGCTGCTTCTTGTTGAGCCAGCCGGTGCCATAGATTCGGCTCAGCATGGCGTTGTTCTGGTCACCGCGCCAGTAAGCGCCCGATACGCGCGTCAGCTTGAACGCGGCAGGATCAAGCTTTCCGGTGGAGGGCAGGTGCGGCCCGCGGCACATATCGAGCCAGTCATCGCCCGACCAATAGACGCTGAGTGGTTCGTCGCCCGGCAGTTCGGCAGCCCATTCGGCCTTGAAGCTTTCGCCCTGCTGCTTCCAGCGGCTGATCAGCTGTTCGCGGTCCCACACTTCGCGGCGCAGCGGTTTATCGGCGGCGATGATCTTGCGCATTTGCGCTTCAATCGCCGGCAGGTCATCATCAGTGAAGGGGCGATCCTTCGGCGCGAAGTCGTAATAGAAGCCATCGTCGGTCGAAGGGCCAAAGGTGATCTGCGTCCCCGGGAACAGCGCCTGCACGGCCTCTGCCAGCACGTGGGCAAAGTCATGACGGGCAAGATCGAGCGCCTCGGCCTCATCGCGCGAAGTGATCAGAGCGAGGCTCGCATCACCGGTGAAGGGCCGGGTGAGGTCAACCAGCTCACCATCAACGCGCGCGGCAAGCGCGGCCTTGGCAAGGCCGGGGCCGATCGCCGCGGCAACATCGGCGGGAGAGGAACCGGCAGGCATTTCGCGCACCGAACCATCGGGAAGGCTGATCTTGAACATTTCTGACATGGGACCTGCCCCTAAAGCAGGGGCGCGAAGGCTTCAAGCCGCTCTGGCTGCTCTCTTTGCCCACCAATCGGCCATTAGCCAGCCGCAGGTAAGGCAAATGAAGGGCATCACCGGATAGTGGAACCGCGATTGGCCGCTGAACACCAAGGCAATGCCGCTGGGATAGGCGGCGATGCCATAGGGCAGCGCCCACCAGCCGATAAGCCGCGCGCCAAGTCTTTCCGGGGCTTTCCAGCGCTGCGCCAGCTGGACTAGCGCGGCAACCACAAAGCCGAGCAGCAGCAGGACATAATAGCCCTGATAGGCCCATTCGCCTTCGCCATCCGGGCCCCAGAGGCGGAACAGTTTGAGCGGAATCAATTCGACGAATCGCCCCGGATTGGCCTTGATCCACGCCATCCCAAACGCCTTGCCCTCGGCATCGTGCAGAGCCTCGTCACCACCCTTGCGCGCATCAAAGGCGGCGAAGGCGGGATCCTCGGGCGTGAAATCGCCACGCGCGGTATCGTTATTGCTGGCAAACAGCGTCGCCCCACCATTTGTCGAAACCGCGACCCAGTGGCCCAGCTCGCGGTGGTTGCGGATTGTCCGCGGCGCAACCACCAGCGCGGCGAGCGCGATCAGCACGGCGAACTTGGCGAAGGCCGCTGGAAGTCTGCGCCAGAATCGCCAGCAGCAGGGTCGTATAAAACACCTCGGTCAGCGCCAGCGGCACATAGGCGATGGCATTGGGGTAAACCACAAACAGCAGCAGCGCAGTGCGCGCCGCCAGCTCCGATCCGCCCACCCGCCTCGCGAGATCGAGCAAGAGCCAACCGCCCAGCATCGCGGTGCCCAGATTGAACAGGCCTACCACCAGCGGCGATGCACCAAATAGCGAGAACGGCACCGACAGCGCCATCGGCCAACCCGGCGGCCAATAGGCCGTTGGCGCGCCATGATCGCCAAGATAGCCGAGCCCGGCGGCCAGCTTTTCGGCGCGAGAATAATACCACGCCGCGTCCGACGTTGGCTCTACGTCCAGCAGGACCAGCGCCAGTCTGGGCACAATGAACAGCGCCCAGAGCCATGCCAGCGCGCTCTGTTTGGTGCCGAACCAGTCCACTGCCTTGCGCATCGCGCCCCTCTGCCTTTCGATCCACAGAGCATAGTGAACGGGTGTCAATAAATTCTTAGATCACAAATCCGTTGCCCTAGATGAGGTCATCGGGGCATTGGGGCGCCATGAGCCAAACCCAGTTCCACCCCCTGCCCGATGGCCGCCAAATCGCCTTCCGTCGCACCCCAGGGCTTGCACCAACGCTGGTGTTCCTGCCGGGCTATATGTCCGACATGGCAGGCTCCAAAGCCACCGCGCTGTTTAACTGGGCGGTGGCGCAAGGCCGCGCCTGCCTGTTGCTTGACTATTCGGGCTGCGGACAAAGTCCGGGAGAATTTGCAGAAGGCACGCTAAGCAAGTGGCGCGGCGAAGTGCTGGCATTGATCGCGGCGCAGGTTACCGGGCCCGTGATTCTGATCGGCTCTTCAATGGGCGGATGGTTGATGCTGCTCGCCGGGCTGGAGCTGGGTGAGCAACTGGCAGGCCTGATCGGCATCGCCGCCGCGCCCGATTTCACCGCCTGGGGTTTCAGCGACGAGCAGCAGGCCGAACTGCTGGCGGGAGAGGTTGTGCTGGAAGAGAACGCCTATGGCCCGCAGCCGACGCCAACCTTTCCGGGCTTTTGGGCGGATGGGCAGAACAATTTGCTCCTCGGCACGAAAATCGCCATCGATTGTCCGGTGCGGTTGATTCAGGGACAGGCCGATCCCGATGTGCCGTGGCACGTCGCGCTGCAGCTGGCCGAAGACCTGCGTTCAGCCGATGTGCAGGTGCACCTGATCAAGGACGGCGATCATCGCTTGTCGCGGCCTGCGGACGTTGCGGTATTACTGCGCACCGTGGCCTCGTTATGCGAAGCGGTCTGACGAAAGGTCCCGAATGCCCATCCTGCTCAGCCTGCTTCCCCTGCTCGCCCAAGTCAGCTCTGGCGGCATAATTAGCGGGGGTAGTGAGATTCCAATCGGCAAGGCGCGGATGCCTGCGCGGCGGGGTGAGGTCAGTGCACCCACTCCGCCGCAGCCGCTACCTCCGCCGATCCAGCCATGCCAGACCCTGATCGATACCGATCTGAACGAAGCGATCGAGCGCGCCAGCGATTGGGTGGCGCGGGCCAAGGATGCCGATTTTGCCGAGGCCCAAGGCTGCCTAGGCATGGCCCATGCCCGCAAGGCCGATTTTGAAGACGCGGAAAAGGCCTTCCTTGCGGCGCGCGATGCCACCGGTGCCGATCACGCCAAGCGCGCAAACTGGGGCGCTATGGCTGGAAACGCGGCGCTTGCCGGAGGCCAGCCAGCCCGCGCGCTGATGGCTCTGGCTTTGGCGCATGACGATGCTGTTGATGTGGGTGACAAGGCGGCACTGGGCGAGATTGCTTTTGACAAGGCGCGGGCGCTCGTCGCGCTTTATCGTGCCATCGAAGCCCGCGTGGCGCTTAACGAAGCAGCTGCTGCCATTCCGGAAAACAGCGATGTCTGGTTGCTCTCGGCCACGCTCTATCGACGCACGGCCAAGCTGGAAATTGCCCAGCAGCATATCGAAAAAGCTGCCGCGCTCAGTCCGCTCGATCCCGCCGTCGGGCTGGAAGCCGGAGTTATCGCCATGCTTGCCGGACGCGAGGATGCCGCGCGAAAATCTTGGAAATCGGTAGTCGCCACATCTCCGCAAAGCGCCGAGGCGGCTCAGGCCAAGGCCTATCTCGCGCAGATCGGCGAAGGCACGACACAGCCTAATCCCGCGCCGCCCGTCAAACCCGAGAGCCGCTGACATGCCCGCCTATTCCGTTCTCGATCTAGTGCCCGTTCGCGAAGGCGGCACGATCAGCGAGGCCATGGCGGACAGCGCCGAGCTAGCCCGCTGTGCGGAAAGCGCCGGGTGCAAACGCTTCTGGGTGGCAGAGCATCACGGCATGGAGGGCATTGCCGGCGGGGCGACATCGGTAGTGCTTGCCCATCTGGGCAATGCAACCTCGTCGATCCGGCTGGGCGCAGGCGGGATCATGCTGCCCAATCACAACCCCTTTGTTATCGCCGAACAGTTCGGCACGCTCGATGCCCTGTTCCCGAACCGCATCGATCTGGGGCTAGGCCGCGCGCCGGGAGCGGACGGCAGGATTGCCCAAGCCCTGCGCAAGGATCTGATGCGGGCTTCCGAATTCTTTCCACAGGACGTGCTTGAACTCCGCGCCCTGTTTGCAGGTGATCCGGCCCTGCCGATCCAGGCCACGACGGGCAAGGGCGCGAATGTTGAAATGTGGATACTGGGATCGAGCCTGTTCGGCGCCTCACTCGCCGCAGCGCTGGGTATGCCATACGCCTTCGCCTCGCACTTCGCGCCAGATCATCTTGATGCAGCGTTGACCCTTTACCGCGAGCGCTTCACGCCATGCGAAACACTGGCCGAGCCTTATGTCATGGCAGCAATGACCATGTTTTGTGCGCCGAGTGACGAGGAGGCGGCCTATCTCGCCTCGACCCAGGAACAGGGCTTCGTTGCCCTGCGCTTTGGTGAGCCGGGACGCATGAAGCCTCCGATTGAAAACTATCGCGCCAGCCTGCCGCCTTCAGCTTTGGCCATGCTTGAACGGATGGATGTGGCGCGGGCGGTCGGATCGCCAGACACGGTGCGTCGGGCGGTGGCCGCTTTCGCCGAGCGCACAGGGGCCGACGAGATCATTTTTTCCGGCCAAACATTTGATCCCGCCCTGCGCCGCCGCTCGCTCGAATTGGCAATGGCGGCTCTTGCAGGCTGAGGACCTTTTGGTCCAGCAACTGGTTGCAAATGAGACTATATCTCGTTAAGTCCCCTAGCGTTGCAGAAGAAAATCGCAACCATCCTTGTTTACGCGGAGCCTAGGGCGCAAGAATGCGCGAAGGCAGGAGAGCGATAGTAATGGCCAGCCAAACCGCATCAGACCGCAAGGCTTCAGCCAAGCCGCTAGCTGAATCAAGAGGACTTGAGACAGCACTGGCCGAGCGGTTGTTCGACGCGGTCCTGCCCGGCGATGCCGCTCTCGAGCGGGATGCTCTGTCATCCGCCGCTGCATTCGTCCTGAAAGCAGCGAGCCAGCGCAAGGTCCGGCGGCCCGCCGTGGCCATCGATAACCAATCCGGCACCCGCGTAACGCGGGTCGCGGTAATCAATGATGATATGCCATTCCTTGTCGATTCCATCGCCGCAACCCTCGCGCGGCAGGGCCTGGTGATAGACCGCCTGATCCATCCGGTTGTTTCCGTAGAGCGTGATGGCAAAGGTTCGATCTTAGCCCTTCGCGATGGCGATGCCCCCAGCGAATCGATGATCTACCTCGAAACCGGGCGCACCGATGCCAAGGTGCGCAAGTCTCTGGCTGCGGCGCTCGATCAGACGCTGGGTGAGATACGCAGCGCGGTCAGCGATTGGCCGGCGATGAAAGCCTGCATAGCCGCCGATGCCGCCGTGCTTGAAAGCCGCGATGCCGAAAGCGCCGCCCTGCTGCACTGGCTGGGCGCGGATATGCTGACCCTGCTCGGCCACGTCACCCATTACCGCGATGGCCGCGAAGACAACATGCTCGGGGCCTGCAAGAAGGCCGCGAAGCCGCTTCTGGCTGAGCCTTCGTGGCGAAGGGCCTTCCAATGGTTCGATGCAAAGCCGAAGAGTCGCAGCCTGCTGGTTATCAAGTCCAACCGAATTTCCTCGGTCCACCGGGCTGTTCCACTCGATCTGTTCATCGTGCCGCTATTCGAAGGCGGCAAACTCGTCGCGCTTTCGGCCCATGCCGGGGTGTGGACCAGCGCCGCGCTTGGCGCCTCGCCACACGAAGTTCCCGGCCTGCGCGCTCAGCTTTCCGCCTTGATGACCAAATTCGGTTTCGATGCGGGCGGCCATAACGGCAAGGCGCTGGTCCATGCGCTAACCGCTCTACCGCATGACATGCTCGCGAGCTTCGAAGCACCCGATATCGAGCGCGTGGCGACGACGATGATGAGCCTTGTCGAGCGCCCGCGCCCGCGCTTGATGCTGGTCACAGCACCGCTCGATCGCCACCTTTTCGCTTTCGTCTGGCTGCCGCGCGATGCCATTTCGACCGGTACCCGGCTCGAGATTGAGGCCATGTTGACCAAGGCCGCCGATGGTCCCGTGCTCGACTGGAGCCTTGAGGTAGAGAGCAGCAATCTCGCGCTGCTGCGCTTTGTCATCGACATCCGCGAAGGGGCGAAGATCCCGGACGAAGCCGCACTCGATACGCGGCTGGCACTGATGTTGCGCGGCTGGGGCGAGGCGGTGGAAGACGAACTATCGCTCAGCATGGACGCATCACGGGCGGCCGAACTGGCGGCAACCTATGCCGACGCCTTCCCGCTATCCTATCGCGCCGACTGCGATCCGGCCGAGGCGGCAAGCGACATTATTGGCCTTTCCGCTCTGGCCCTGACCGGCCGGGGCGTGCGCCTGCACAGCCGCGCGCAGGATGGCGAGGGACACCTGCGGCTCAAGCTCTATCAGCGCAGCGGGGCGATTGCCCTTTCCGACGCGGTTCCGGCGCTGGAAAACTTCGGCTTCCGAGTGGTGGAGGACACCCCGACCACGCTCGTCGGCAAAGGCGCAGACAAAGTCGATGGGACCGGGCAACTCGGCGCGATCCACGATTTCCTGCTCGAACTGCCGGTAGCGCGCCGAGCCGAAAACATGCTTGGCCTTGCATCCTCCATTGAGGGCGCTCTCGCCGATGTGCTGAATGGCACGGGTGAGGACGATGCCTTCAATCGCCTGATCCCCTGCCTTGGCCTGAACGCCACCGAAGTGAACTGGCTGCGCGCCTGGTATCGCTATCTGCGGCAGGCGGGGATGAACTTCGGCATTCCGACTGCGGTTGATGCCCTGCAAGGCGCTGGCGGCGTAACGCGCGGCCTCATTGCTCTGTTCCGCGCCCGCCACGATCCCGCCTTCTCCGGAAGCCGTGACAAGGCCGAAGGGGACGCGCTCGAAGCCATAAAGCTTGGCCTCACCAAAGTCTCGGCGATCAACGATGACCGCCTGCTTCGCGCCTATCGCGCGCTGGTGAGCGCCATGCTGCGGACCAATGCCTTTGCGCCTACGCGGGAAGGCGTGGCGCTGGCCTTCAAACTCGATTCTGCCCAAGTCCCCGGCTTACCCAAGCCGCTGCCCTGGCGCGAAGTCTTCGTCTATTCGCGCCAAGTCGAAGGCATCCACTTGCGCGCTGGTCCGGTTGCGCGCGGCGGGCTACGCTGGTCAGACCGGCGCGACGATTTCCGCACCGAAGTGCTCGGTCTGATGAAGGCACAGCGCGTGAAAAACGCGGTGATCGTGCCGACCGGAGCCAAGGGCGGTTTCTATCCCAAGCTGCTGCCCAATCCGGCGCAGGATCGTGATGGCTGGCTGGCCGAAGGCAAGGCCGCCTATCAGGTCTTCGTCCGCTCGCTGCTGTCGATCACCGACAACATTGTCGGCGGCAAGGTCGTCCACCCGAAGCAGGTGGTGATCCGCGATGGCGAGGATCCCTATTTCGTTGTCGCCGCGGACAAGGGCACCGCGACCTTTTCCGACACCGCCAATGCGCTGGCCGCCGAATATGATTTTTGGCTGGGCGATGCCTTCGCCTCTGGCGGATCAAAGGGCTATGACCACAAGGCCATGGGAATAACCGCCAAGGGCGCGTGGCTTTCAGTCCAGCGCCACTTCCTTGAGCTCGGCGTCGATGTGCAGAACGATCCGGTCCGCGTCGCAGGCTGCGGCGATATGTCGGGCGATGTCTTCGGCAACGGCATGCTGCTGTCAAAGTCGCTCAAAGTGGTCGCCGCCTTCGATCATCGCCACATCTTTTTCGATCCCGATCCCGATCCGGCCAAGAGCTGGGCCGAGCGCAAGCGCATGTTCGCCCTGCCGCGCTCGTCATGGGAGGATTATAGCAAGGCACTGATCTCCAAAGGCGGCGGCGTTTACCCGCGCAGCGCCAAGTCGACCCCGCTGACCAAGCAGGTGAAGGCCATGCTGGGCGTCAGCGCCGACAGTCTCGATCCCGAAAGTGTGATCACCGCGATCCTGAAGGCGGAAGTCGATCTGCTGTGGTTCGGGGGCATCGGCACCTATGTGAAGTCCTCCGCCGAGAACAACGCGACTGTCGGCGATCCCGGCAACGATGCCCTGCGCGTCGATGGCTGCGATGTCCGCGCGCGGGTGATCGGCGAGGGCGCGAATCTTGGCTGCACGCAGGCCGGGCGGATCGAATTTGCTCTGCAAGGCGCGAATGGTGCAGGCGGGCGCAACAACACCGATTTCATCGACAATTCGGCCGGCGTCGATTGTTCGGACAAAGAGGTCAACATCAAGATCGCGCTGGCATCGGCGCAGCGGGCGGGGCGGCTCTCGGAACCCGCGCGCGTCACGCTGCTCTCGTCGATGACCGATGATGTTGCCGAACTGGTGCTCGAAGACAACCGGCTGCAGGCGCTGGCGCTTTCGGTCGCCGCATCGGCCGGTGCCACCGGAACCGGATCGAGCCTGCGACTGGTCGAGGTGCTGGAAGAACTGGGCCAGCTTGATCGCAAGACCGAAGGCCTCGCCGAAAACGACGTGCTGAAACGCCGCGCTGCCGAAGGCCACGGGCTGACCCGGCCCGAACTCGCCGTGCTGCTTTCCAGTGCCAAGCTGGCGCTGCAGGATGCGCTGGAACATTCCGATGTCGTCGATGATCCCGGCCTTGAGGCAGACCTGATCGCATCGTTCCCGCCCGCCATGCAGGGCAAGTTCCGCAAGGACATCTCCGCCCATCGCCTCCGCCGCGAAATCATCGCGACGCGGCTCGCCAACCGCGTGGTCAACCGCATCGGCATGATCCATCCCTTCGAACTGGTCGAAGAGGAAGGCGCTTCGCTGGCGCAGGTTGTCGCGGCCTTTGTTTCCGCTGATGCCCTGTTCGGGCTTGATGCCCTGTGGGAGCGGATCGAGATGGCAAAGATGCCCGAAACCGCACGCATCGCGCTGATCCGCCGCACATCGAGCGCGGTGCGCAGTCATATGGCCGATCTGCTGCGCGCCGGGGCGGGCCTCGTGCCGCCCTCGCAGACCGTGGCAGACCTTCCCGCCGGTGTCCGCAAGCTGAGCCAGCTTGCCGAAGAGCTGCTGGGCAGCGAGGCGCGCGCGCAGGAGAACCGCATCACCGCCGATCTCGTCACCGCCGGAGCCCCCAAGGCCGAGGCCGCGCTGGTCGCCCACCTTTACGCGATGGACGGTGCCATCGGCCTCGCCCGGCTGGCGCGTGACAGCGGCGTTTCGCCCGAAGTGCTGACCCGCGCCTTCTCCGATCTCGGCGCAAAGCTGGGGCTCGACTGGGCGCAACAGGCTGCTGCCGCAGCCCGCCCAAGCGATCCGTGGGAACGCCTGCTCGTCGCCGGTCTCGCCCGCGATTTCCAGCAGATGCGGCTCGATTTCCTGAGGCGGATTGCCGGCGGCAAGCGCAGCGATCCCTCGCGGGCAGCAGCGCAGTGGATCGAGGCGCAGGCGGCACCGATCCGCCAGTTCCGGGCTATGGTGACCCGCGCGCAAGGTGCAATACCGGTCGCCCCCGCCATGCTGGCCCAGATCGCCAGTCAGGCGCGGAATTTGTTGGGGCGGTAATCCTCCCTGCAGGGGAGGATCTATTCCGCCTCCACTGCCACCTTGCTCACCAACAGCTTATCAATCCGCCGCTCGTCCATATCAACGATCTCGAATCGCCAGCCCTGTTCGTGGAAATGCTCGCCTTCGCGCGGCAGGCGTTTGAGTACGGAGAGGACATAGCCCGCCACGGTGGCAAAATCGCGGTCGGTGGGGATGGTGATGGCCAGCTGGCCCGCCAGAGCATCAACCGGCAGGGCTCCGGCGATCAGCAGTGATCCGTCTTCACGCTCGACAATCATCGGCTCGTCGCCTTCGTCCTGATGGCTGGCGAACTGGCCGACGATGGCCGAGAGCAGGTCTGCCGGGGTGACGACGCCTTCAAGGTGGCCGTATTCATCGTGGACCATGGCCATCGAAACGCCCGATTGCTGGAGCATCCGCAGCGCGTCCATCGCGTCGAGCTGGTCGGGGATGATCTCTGCCTTCTTCATCAGGCGGGCGATCTGCACTTTCTTGCCCGCGAGCAGGGTCCGCTGCACGTCCTTGACCTTGACCACGCCGACAATCGTATCGGGCGAGCCATCGATCACCGGCCACAGCGAATGCGATGATGCTTTCAGCAGCGCGCGGATATCGTCTTCGCTGGCGCGGCGATCGATCGCATCTAGCTCGTTGCGCGGGGTCATCAGTTCGCGCACCGGGCGGTCTGCCAGCCGCATGATGCCGGCCATGATCGCCCGTTCGTCTTCCTCGATCACGCCCGAACGCGTGGCTTCGGCAAAGATCATGTGCAGTTCTTCGGCGGTAACATGGTGTTCGCCCGCGCGGGTGACGCCGAGCATCGCCAGCAGCAGGCCGGAGCTCTTGTCGAGTAGCCAGACGAAAGGCGCGGTAGCCCGAGCCAGCAGGGTCATCGGCAGGGCGGCGGCAATGGCGATGGCCTCGGCATGGCGCAGCGCGATCTGCTTGGGCACCAGTTCGCCGATCACGAGGCTGAGATAGGTAGTGACGGCGATGGTCAGGGCAAAGCCTGCTTCGGGCGCATAGCGTTCGGGCGCGCCCCAGCTCATCAGACGCTCACCCACCGGGCCGCCCAGCTCTGCGCCGGAAAAGGCCCCGGCGATAATGCCGACCAGCGTGATCCCGCTCTGCGCGGTGGAGAGGAACTTGCCGGGATCGGCAGCCAGCAACAGCGCCGCTGATGCGCCCTTGCTGCCGCGCTCCGCCGCCATGCGCAGCCGCGCCGGGCGCGAAGAAACCACCGCCAGTTCGGACATGGCGAGAAATCCGTTGAGCAGGATCAGGCCCAGAATAACGAAGGCCTCGGACCAGGGGAAAGGTGTCACGTCGCAGTTCCTAGCAGGTCTGTTACCGCGCCGCCAGTTCCTGTGCGCGGATCGCCAGCCGGTCTACCGCCGCAGAGTGGATCGCCGGGGCCGTAACCAGCACACCGAAAGCGCGGGGGTCGGGCTTGTTGTAGCCCAGCGCCTGCCCGAAAGCATCGGTCACCGAAGCGCCCGCCTCACGTGCGATTAGGGCTGCGGCGCCGATATCCCACTCCCAGCCCCAGCGCAGTGTGGCCAGCAGGTCCGCCTCGTCAGCCGCGACCATGGCGATCCTGAGCGCGATCGAATTGGGCTTATCGACCTTCACCAGATCGGCATCGATCGAGGGTAGATGATCAACCGGCACCCGCGCGCCGGGCAGCTCTGCGCGCTGGCTGGCGATGAGCTGCTTGCCGTTGCGCCACGATCCCTGCCCCGCCTCACCGTGCCAGAATTCGCCTCTCGCCGGGGCGTGGAGCATACCGAACAGTGGCCTTCCTGCGCTGACCAGCGCCACCGAGACCGCCCAGCCGGGCCGCCCGCGGATGCAATCGCGGGTACCGTCAATCGGATCGACCAGCCAGATCAACCCGCCCGCGAGACGCTCGGGAGCATCGGCGGTTTCTTCTGAAAGCCAACCCGCCGATGGCAGTAATGCCCCCAGTTCACGCTTCAGGAACGAATCGACCGCCAGATCGGCAGCCGAGACAGGATCACCGGGGGACTTCTCCCACGAATCGAGCGCGTGACCCGCTCCCGGCCAGGCACGCATGGCCATATCCCCCGCAGCGCGGACGATAGATTCGAGGCGCTGGCGGTCGATCAATGCGCACCCTTCTGCATAAATTGGCTATTTGCTGCGAACCATTCGCAACTGGCGTTCATATTTCTACTCTAGAGTGCCAATCCAGCCCTTTTCAAGCCCGATAAACCTGCTTATGCGGCAGCGCACAAATTATCCAACCTTCTTCCCTGAAAAGGCCCCGCCCCATGAACATCCACGAATATCAGGCCAAGGAACTTCTCGCCAAGTTCGGCATTGCCATCCCCAAGGGTATTGCCGCGATGAGCGTTGCCGAAGCGGTTGAGGCTGCCAAGCAGCTTCCCGGGCCGCTCTATGTCGTGAAGTCGCAGATCCACGCCGGTGGCCGCGGCAAGGGCAAGTTCATCGAACTCGGCCCCGATGCCAAGGGTGGTGTCCGCCTCGCCAAGTCGCTCGAAGAGGTTGAGGCTCACTCCAAGGATATGCTCGGCAACACGCTCGTCACCATTCAAACCGGCGATGCTGGCAAGCAGGTCAACCGCCTGCTGATCACCGACGGCGTCGACATCGGCAAGGAATACTACCTTTCGATGCTGGTTGACCGCGCCACCGGTCGCATCGCGATGATCGCCTCGACCGAAGGCGGCATGTCGATTGAGGACGTCGCCCATGATACCCCGGAAAAGATCGCCACGATCACCATCGATCCGGCGCAGGGCTTCATGCCGCACCACGGGCGTGCGCTGGCATTTGGCCTCAAGCTGAAGGGCGATCTCGCCAAGCAGGCACAGGTTCTTGGCAAGCAGCTTTATGACGCCTTCATCGCGCTCGACTGTGCGATGATCGAGATCAACCCGCTCGCCGAATGCGATGGCCAGCTGCTGGTGCTCGACACCAAGATGAGCTTTGATCCCAACGCGCTCTACCGTCACCCCGATGTCGTCGCCCTGCGCGACGAGACCGAGGAAGACCCCGCCGAAATCGAAGCCAGCAAGTATGACCTCGCCTATATCAAGCTCGATGGCGACATCGGCTGCATGGTCAACGGCGCGGGCCTCGCCATGGCGACGATGGACATCATCAAACTAAACGGCATGTTCCCGGCCAACTTCCTGGATGTTGGCGGCGGCGCCACCACTGAAAAGGTAACTGCGGCGTTCAAGATCATTCTCGCCGATCCGGCGGTGAAGGGCATCCTCGTCAACATCTTCGGCGGCATCATGAAGTGCGACACCATCGCTGAAGGCATCGTTGCTGCGGCTAAGGAAGTGAACCTTGCGGTACCGCTGGTCGTGCGCCTCGAAGGCACCAACGTCGATCTCGGCAAGTCGATCCTCGAAAACTCCGGCCTGCCGATCGTTTCGGCCAGCGATCTGGGCGATGCCGCCCGCAAGATCGTCGCCGAGGTGAAGAAGGTTTCGGCTTGAATTACGCCCCATCGGGACTGTGATGAATGCCAAGCCCCGGTGTGCCTGTGCGCGCCGGGGCTTGACCTTATTCGCAACTGCGGCAATGGGCGGATCGCGAGTTTAATCGCTCGACTAAATTTCTTTCGAGTCTCTTTATCGTCTCCATCTGTGCAAGGATCACACGCATGAAGATCATCGTCCCCGTCAAGCGGGTGATAGACTACAACGTCAAACCGCGGGTTAAGTCCGACGGCACGGGCGTTGATCTCGCCAACGTCAAGATGAGCATGAACCCGTTCGATGAGATCGCGGTTGAAGAAGCCATCCGCCTGAAGGAAAAAGGCGTAGCGACAGAGATCGTCGCCGTTTCCGTCGGCCCGCAAAAGGCGCAGGAAACCCTGCGCACCGCGCTCGCCATGGGCGCGGACCGCGCGATCCTGGTGATGACCGATGACGAGGTTGAGCCGCTGGCCGTTGCCAAGATCCTGAAAGCCATTGCCGATGAAGAGGCCCCCGGCCTTGTCATCCTCGGCAAGCAGGCGATCGACGACGATTCGAACCAGACCGGCCAGATGCTCGCCGCGCTGATGGGCCGTCCGCAGGGCACCTTTGCCAGCGCGGTTGCGGTCGATGGCTCAACGGTCACCGTCACCCGCGAAGTCGACGGCGGTCTGGAAACGGTGAAGCTGGCGCTGCCCGCCATCGTCACCACCGACCTCCGCCTGAATGAGCCGCGCTATGCCTCGCTGCCCAATATCATGAAGGCCAAGAGCAAGCCGATGGCGACCAAGTCGCCCGCCGATTACGGCGTTGATACCACGCCGCGCCTGAAGACGCTGAAGGTTACCGAACCGCCCGTGCGCAGCGCCGGTATCAAGATTGCCGATGTCGATGCGCTGGTCGCAAAGCTCAAGGAAATGGGAGTCGCACAATGAGCGTTCTCGTCTACGCAGAACATGACAATGCCTCGCTGAAGGACGCCACTCTGGCTGTTGTCACCGCCGCCGCCAAGCTCGGCGAAGTCCACGTGCTGGTCGCCGGTTCTGCTGCTTCGGCTGCTGCCGATGCCGCTGCCAAGGTCGCTGGCGTTGCCAAGGTGCTGCTGGCTGATGACGCAGCCTATGCCAACCAGCTCGCCGAAAACGTCGCGCCGCTGGTGGCTGGTCTGATGGCTGGCTACGATGCTTTCCTTACGCCCGCCACGGCCCACGGCAAAAACATCGCCCCGCGCGTTGCTGCGCTGCTCGATGTTGCGCAGGTATCGGACATCCTCTCGGTCGAAGGCCCCAAGACCTTCACCCGCCCGACTTACGCTGGCAACGCAATCGCCACAGTGGAAAGCAGCGACGCCAAGCTGGTGATCACCGTGCGCGGCACCGCCTTCGCCAAAGCAGAGACCACCGGCGGATCGGCCAGTGTCGAAGCAGCTTCGGGTGCCGGTGACGCCGGGCTTTCCAGCTTCGTCGGCGCGGAAATCGCCAAGAGCGAGCGTCCGGAACTGACCGCAGCCAAGATCATCGTCTCGGGCGGCCGCGCGCTGAAGGACAGCGAAACCTTCCAGGCCACCATCTTCCCGCTGGCCGATAAGCTCGGCGCGGCAGTCGGCGCATCGCGCGCCGCCGTGGACGCAGGCTATGTGCCCAACGACTATCAGGTCGGCCAGACCGGCAAGATCGTCGCTCCGGAAGTCTACATCGCCATCGGCATCTCGGGCGCCATCCAGCACCTCGCCGGCATGAAAGACTCCAAGACGATCATCGCGATCAACAAGGACGAAGACGCCCCGATCTTCCAAGTCGCGGATATTGGTCTGGTGGCTGATCTGTTCAACGCGGTGCCGGAACTGACTGGCAAGCTTTGAACCTTGCGCTGATTGCTGGGTGGCGATAGCCTGCCCCGCATGAAGCAAGGTCTTGATTTCGCAACAAGGGCTCTGGCGTTATGCGCCGGGGCCTTTTTGTTGGGCAGTGCGGCATGGGCCAAGGATGAGTCGCCTGTACTCAAGCAGAGCGATAACTGGGTTGCCAATTTTGATACTGAATCCTGCCAGCTGATAACCGGCTTTGGTGATGGTGATGGCAAAGTGCTGATCCGGATTTCGCGTTATGCTCCCGAAGGCAGTTTCAAACTTGATCTTATGGGCAAGCCGTTCAGAAATGACGCCGCTCACAGCAAAGTGAAGATTCAGTTCGGACCAATCGGTAACATCCGTGAGCAACGAACAACAAATGGAACCAATAGTAGACTACCCATGCTGATGCTTGGGTTCGATGACTTTCTAACACGCGATTGGCAAAAAGACGTCGCCCGTCCGCCGATTACAGCCGAACAGGAAGCGGCTATCCGATGGCTTGATGTGGCAATGCCGGGCAAAAAGCCCCTTCGCCTCGAGATTGGATCAATGGTCAGGCCGATGAAAGTTATGCGGGCAGGCATGACTGATCTTGTCCGCAGTTGGGGCTACGACCCGGAAGCTTTCGAGATAGGCGGACAACGGCCAACACCGCAAGGCAAGGTCTCATCTTGGGTTACGACTGACGATTATCCGCGCGAAATGCTCGCAAAAGGCGGCCAAGGAATTGTCAGGTCCAGACTAGATGTAGATGAAATGGGCAATGTCAGCGGATGACACATTCAGCAACGCACCAATCCAGACGCATTCGCCGATCTAAGCTGTAAGTTGCTTACCAAACGAGCAAAATTCATTCCAGCCCATGATGCCAAAGGCAATGCGACCAAGTCATTCTATATCAACGAAGCGCACTGGGTGACCTCGGGTTGATAACTGCCATCGTTACCATCTTATCCTTCCCGCTTTCCTACACACCCCATCTTCGCCATAATGCCCGGGCTCCCGGCAAAGGGCGCCGCGTTCTTTCAAATTGTCGATCTGCTGTGACCATCACGCCGCCGAGGATAATTTCCCCCGCGTTGCACGTTGTCACTCTTGGCGCGTACAATATTGAATTTATTCGCTAATATGCCTAAAATCGAGGTTTACACAGTGTCGACTGTGTCAACCTCAACTGGCCATCTAGCCCCGCTCATACAGTACCAGCGCCCGCGCCTCGGCATCTGGCTGATGCCTTGCGTATTCCACAAAGCCCAGCGCCGCGGCGAGCCTTTCGCTCGCCACATTGCCCTCTTCTATCATGCAGCCGATGCGCTGCGGCCCGTGGGTCTGGTCGAACCATGCCAAGGCAGCGCGCATGACTTCGCTGGCCACGCCTTTGCCCCACCAGTCGCGGTGGACGATCCAGCCGGCTTCGGGAACATCGTCCAGCCCCGAAATCCCGCGCCACGAGCGGAATACGCCGCAGTTGGCGATGATTTTGCGCTCACCTTTGGTGCGGACCATGAAGGTGCCATAGCCATGCAGCGCCCATGATCCGGCGTTGCGGTGGAGCCGCTCGAAAGTGTCCTGCAGCGATGCCGGGCGACCGCCGAGAAAGCGGCGGGTTTCCTCGTCCTCGATCAGGGCCAAGAGATCGGGCAGGTCTGCCGCGGAAGGCTGCCACAGCTCGAGCAGATCAGTAACCAGAAGGGGAGAAGACGGTGGGGAGGCGTTCATGGCATCACCATATTGATCCCGTGGATCGCTAAGCCGACCAGTCCGCCGACCAGCGTACCATTGATCCGAATGAATTGCAGATCGCGCCCCACTGCGCCTTCGATGCGACTGGTGACCGTGGAGGCATCCCAGCGCTTCACCGTTTCCGAAACCAGCCGGACGATCTGGTCGCCATAACGGCTGGCAATGCCCACGGCGGTGCGGCGGACGAAGCGGTTGACGAGCCGCTGCAGCTGGGCATCACGCTTCAGCGCTGCGCCCAGTTCGGCAAGGCTCTGGCCGAACTGGCCTGACAGCGCGCGGTCCGGATCGCGCGCGGCAGTGAGCAGGGCCAGTCTTGTGCGCTCCCACATCGCATCCATCCACGCCGCCATCGCCGGGTTGGCGAGGAGCTCCAGCTTCAGCCGCGATACGCGATCCTGCATTTCGGGATCATGCGCGAGTTTTAGCGCAAGGCTCTCCAGACCTTCCTCAACCTTCAGCCGCACCGGATGATCGGGGACGACCACGCATTCGGCTATTAGTTTGAACAGCCCGTCAAGGATGGCATTGGCAAGGCTTTCATCCAGCCCGGTCCAGCGCAGAATGCCGTTGGCACGATCGTGGATCACTTTGCGCAGCAGATCCTCGTTGGCCTCCAGCGTGATCCCGGTCCAGCGCAGCATGGCGTCGAGCAGCGGCATGTGCCGCTTGTCCGCAATCGCCGAGCTTAGCAGGTTACCGAGCAGCGGCGAGACATCGAGCTTTTCAAGCTGGCTGCGTAGGCCCTTCTTGACCATGCCGCCCATCTGCTCTGGATCGAGCGATTGGAGCATATCGGCGAAGAGGCTGGCTGCGCCGTTACGCAGTCTGCTGCCGCTGCCTTCTCCTCTGGCGGGATCGCCCCCCCTTGCTGGATCAACAAGGAAATCGCCCATCGCCGCTGCTATGTTCATCGTCGACATCCGCCTTGCGACGACAGCGGGTGTCAGGAAATTATCCCGGATGAATCCCGCCATCGATTCGGCGATGCGGTCCTTGTTTTCCGGCACGATCGCCGTGTGCGGGATTGGCAGGCCGAGCGGATGGCGGAACAGTGCGGTTACGGCAAACCAGTCAGCCAGTCCGCCCACCATCGCCGCTTCGCTGAAGGCCAGCAGCCAGCTCCACGTCGGGTTAGTGTGTGTAAGAAGCCGTGCGGTCAGGAACAGCACGGCCATGGCAACAAGCAGCCCGGTGGCGGCCATCCGCATTTTCCGCGCCCTATCTGCGGGCATAGTCTGAAGCGGAGCGCTCACTCGGCGGCAAGCGCTTCCGGCGGGGCGGAGAGGACTGCGCTGGGATAGCGAGCTGCCGTCGCATCTTCGGGCTTGTACGACAGGAACTTGTTGCGCAGCCAAGGCCCAAGCCGCTTTTCGATGCCATCTGCCAGAGAGAACCCTGCCGGCACGATCACCAGTGTGAGCATGGTCGACATCACCAGACCGCCGATCACCACTGTGCCCATCGGTGCGCGCCATGCGCCATCTCCGCCGAGTGACAAGGCGGTGGGCACCATGCCAGCAGTCATGGCGACGGTGGTCATCACAATCGGCTGAGCGCGCTTGTGCCCGGCTTCGAGAATCGCTTCCAACTTGTCCGCGCCCTTAGACATTTCCTCGATCGCGAAATCGATCAGCAGGATCGAATTCTTGGCGACGATGCCGAAAAGCATCAGGATGCCGATGAACACCGGCAATGAAATCACCTGGCCCAGGAACACCAGCAGCAGCAATCCGCCGAGTGGGGCGAGGAAAAGCGATCCCATGTTGACTAGCGGCGAAACGAAGCGGTGATAGAGTAACACGAGCACCGAGAAGACCAGCAGAACGCCGGCAGCCAGCGCCTGAATGAAGCTTACCACCATGTCAGCTTGCCAGCGTGCTGCGCCAACTGGAGCATTGGATACGCCAGGTGGTAATTGCTTCATGATTGGCAGCTTGTTGATCGCAGTAGTAACATCACCTTCGGCAAAACCCTGCGCAACATCGGCACCGATCAGAACCCGGCGGCTCTGGTTATAGCGCTGGATTGAGATCGGGCCCGAGCCTAGCGAAATCTCGGCAACGCTGGAGAGCGGCACCGAACCACCTGTTGAGGTGACAACCGGCAGGTTCTGGATGGTCGACAAATTGCGCCGCGAATCTTCGGACAACCTCACCCGGATCGGCACCTGCCGATCGGTCATCGAAAACTTTGCCGCGTTTTGATCGATGTCACCGATCGTGGCGATGCGGATCGCCTGACTGAGCGCAGAAGTGGTGACCCCCAAGCTTGCAGCCAGATCCATGCGGGGGCGAACAATGACCTCTGGACGCCGCATATCCGCCGCGATGCGCGGAGCAACGAGACCTTTGACGTCCTTCATCTGCTCGATCAGCACTGCTGCAGTGTTGTTCAACTGATCCGGGTCCGAGCCGGACAGCATGACGGAAATCGCCCTGCCAGAGCCTCCACCACCACCGGCATTCATCGCCTGAAAAGCCACACGGGCATCGGGAATTGCCTGCAGTTTTGACGTCATTCCGCGCTCAAAATCGATGCTGGTCTTGTCGCGGTCTTTTTTCAGCGTGATAAAAAGACGCCCATTCCCTTCGCGCGCGCGTTCAAAAACTGTCTCTACGGCTGGATCCTGCTGGATGGTCGCAGCGACCACGTCAGCAACTTTTTCGGTCTGCTCTAAGGTCGTTCCGGGCACCATTTCAATGGTAGCCATGCTGAAATCCTGATTCGCCGTTGGAAAAAACTGCTTGGGAATTATCGCAAAAAGCACCAGCGTCAGGATCAGGGAGCCCAGACCCACTCCGACCATCCACACACGATGATCACGCAAACGGGCCGCAATCCTGCGACCAACGCCCAGGCGCTTGCCTGAATCTAGGGCCGCTTGTTTGTATCTGGAAACACGCGACGTATCGAGCGTCCAGCGCAGCAGCTTCATATAGCGGTCCATCCACGGACCGCTGCCATGCTCGGCAATACCATGCGCCTCAAGGAAGTAGGCAGCCACCATCGGCGTGATCGTGCGGGCAACCACCAGGCTCAGCAAAACCGATACCACCACTGTCATGCCGAAGCTGAAAAAGAACTGCCCCGGAATGCCGCCCATCAAGCCAACAGGCAGGAACACGGCGACGATTGAGAAAGTGGTCGCGACCACCGCCAGGCCGATCTCGTCTGCCGCGTCAATAGATGCCTGATAGGCACTCTTTCCCATGCGCATGTGTCTGACGATGTTTTCAATCTCAACGATGGCATCATCAACCAACACCCCCGCAACCAGGCCCAGTGCGAGCAGTGAAAGGCTGTTGAGCGAAAAGCCGAACCACGACTCGAGGAAATAGAAAGTAGGGATTGCCGAGAGCGGAATGGCGATGGCCGAGATCACTGTCGCTCGCCAATCCCGCAGAAAAAAGAACACGACGATCACCGCGAGGATCGCACCTTCAACGATGCTCGAAATCGAGCTTTCGTATTGCATTCTGGTGTACTGGGTGGAGTTGAACATCAGCTTGAAATGGATGCCGGGATGCTCTTTTTTGAGCTTGTCGAGCTCTTTGACGGTATCGTCATAGACAGAAACGTCCGACGCCCCGCGCGCGCGGGTGATGTCAAAGGTAACAACCGGCTTGCCACTGATTTTGCCGAACGAGGTCACTTCGGCGAAGCTGTCTTCCACTTTGGCGAAATCGCTGAGCTTGATGGTGCGTCCGCCGCCAAGCGGAACAAGCGTCTGCGACAGATCATAGGCATTTTGCGCATTGCCAAGCACACGCACCGATTGGCGTGAGCCTGCAATTTCTGATTTGCCGCCCGCTGCATTTACATTGAGCTGGCGCAACGTGGTGTTGACTTGCGATGCAGAAACGCCAAGCGATTGCATCCGCGCAGGATCGAGCGTCACGCGAATTTCACGCGTTACACCGCCAGCCCGGCTAACTGTGGCCATTCCCGGGATCGAAAGCAGGCGCTTGGAAAGAGTATCATCAATGAACCACGAGAGCTGTTCCAGCGTCATGTCATCGGCGGATACAGCCCAGAAACCGATCTCGTTTCCGCCGCCCTTCATCTTGATGATCTGCGGTTCCAGAATACCGTCTGGCAGTTCGCCGCGCGCTTGGTCGATCGCGTTCTTGACCTCGTTGACCGCCTCATTGATGTCAGTGCCGACCTGGAACAT
>CANGBE010000004.1 GCA_947451875.1 Sphingomonadaceae bacterium
CAATCGGATTGGTCATCCGCAAGGCAGCACCGCTAGCCTGCATGGCATCGAACATGGCCCAGGTTGCTTCGGCTTCGGCTGCCAGCGCCGGATCGCGGGACAGGGCGAGGAAGCTGTCATTGATCACATGGCGGCTGTAATCGTCGACGAGTACGCGGCGGTCAGCTGCGGTTGCGCTTATGATGGCTCTGGCGACCGATTGCCCCGCCGCATCGCCCTCAAAGGTCATCGCCTGAACCAGAACGCGGGTCTTGGCGGCGGCAATGTCGGCCTCTGCAGCGTTCCAGAAAGCGGCCGAGCCGACGTGTAGTTGATAGCGTGACATTGCCCGTCCCTTGCCAGCGGTGCCTCGTGAAGACAAGCTGGCGAGCAGGCTTAACCAAATCGCCAGCCATGGTCCCTATCAGGGACCCAGGCGATTGGACGCTGGCCTTGCCCTGCCACTTGGGCAAGACACAGCAAGCGATATTGGGCGTGAGGGCAAGATGCAGGCGGGAATGAGAAACCTTGCAGTGCTGGTGGCAGCGGTGGGCGGCATTGTTCTCGCCGGAGCTGCGCTGCTCAAGTTTGACGATACTGCAAAAGCGCCTGTCGCTGCGCCTCCTGCGCCAAAGCCCGCAGCCCCGCCGGCCAAACCGGTCGATGAGGCTTTCGTCATCAAGCGCATCCTGCCGATCAAGGGCGCGATCAAATATGGCGAGTGGCACTGGGACGAGGCCGGAGTGCCCGATGGCCCGATGGTCATCACCGTCGATCTCGATGCCCGGGTGCTCTCGGTATTCCGCGACGGTTATGAAATCGCGACGACTGCAGTGCTGCTCGGCACGCAGGAAAAGCCGACGCCGTTGGGTGTTTTTCCGATCAAAATGAAAGACGCCGATCACCATTCGAGCACCTATGACAACGCGCCGATGCCCTTCACCATGCGGCTGACCGATGACGGCGTTTCGATCCACGGCACCAAAGTGGAAAACGGCTACGCCAGCCACGGCTGCGTGGGGACACCAACCGACTTTGCCAAAAAGCTGTTCGCCATCGCGAAGGTGGGAGACAAGGTTTACATCACGCGCGGCAAAATGGTCGGCATCGGGGATTCGCTGGTTACGAACTAGCCGGAACGCCGCGCCGGAGCTTTGGTGAATGACCAACCTCCCGGCCCAGCTCGCGCTACAAGTTCGCCGATTGATGCAGGTTGGCCCTTGAGCAACGCGTCAAAGACCCTCGCCACGGCGCTGCCGCGTGGCACTTCGCCATCAAGTTCGGTGACGATGCGAGCTATCACCTTCAGGGCAATCGCGCGCGGAGCCTGCGGGCGGTAGCTAAGACCCATCGGCACCATGGTCACACATTCCTGCCATTCACGACCCGCGGCCCAGCCGAGCGCTGCATCGGCATCGGCGAGGTGCGCCGCACTCTGAGCCACGGCAGGAATGTCAATCCATTCGGCTGAAACCAGTGCCTGCCGCAGCCGCACTCGGTCAAAGCGGGGATCGGCATTTGACGGATCCTCGGCGGGATTGAGGCCAGCCTCTGCCACCACCGCCGCCAGTTCCGCGCGTCGCCAATCGAGTAACGGGCGAAGCAAGGGCAATGTGGCATCGGGCACGCTGCCTACCTCCCGCACCCCGGCAAGGCCTGAAACCCCGCTCCCCCGGCCCAGCCGCATCAGCAGGGTTTCGGCCTGATCATCAGCATGATGCGCAGTCGCGATAGCCGCCAGTTCGCGCCGCTCACACCAATCCGCCAGAGCAGCATAGCGCGCAGCGCGGGCGTTCGATTGGATGTTGCCCGGATAGATTGTCACCGTCAGAACTTCGTGTGGCACACCTATTGCGCTGCATACACCGGCGACCATGGCGGCCTCATCTGCCGCCTCGGCCCGCAGTCCATGATCGACCGTAGCCGCCTCAACCCGATCAGGGATTGCCGCATGGGCCAGAACCAGCAAAGCAAGGCTGTCTGGCCCGCCCGAAACGGCCAGGCCCAATTTGCCTTCGGGCGTCAGCCGCGCCCGCCGCCACAACTCTTCAAGCCGGGCGGGAAACCGGGCAGTTAGCGATTTATCAATTACACTTAACCCCGCCTTTGACCTCGGCATAGATGGTCTTGAGCCGTCCTTCGCTCTCGGCGTGATAACCGTCGGCGAATTCACCCAACGCGATGCAAGCGCGCTTTACGTCTTTCAACTGGCGCATCGATTCAGCGAGGTAAACGAGGCTGTCCGGCGCGCGGGCACCCTTTGCGTCGGCCTGATAGTTCTTAAGGAACCACTGCGCCGCTTCCTTTGGTTTGCCATCATCCAGGAATGTTCTGCCCAGCAGATTGCGACCAAAGCTGATCCGCGAATGCTTGGGGTACTTAGTGATGTAGAGCTGGAGCTGCTGTTCTGCCTCGGGGAAGAATTTGGCTTCCCACAGGCGGTAGCCATAGGAATATTCATCATCACCAGCATCAGCGGTAGCGGGCTTTTCGATCGCCTTCACCGCTGCCACGCGCTTGGCCGAAGGCGAGGCTGGCTTTTCAGCAACAGGAGCAGGAGCAGGCTTAGGCTTTTCAGTCGTGGGGGCAGGCGCAAGATTTGCTGAGGTAATCGACGGTTTTGGGTCAGGCGCCGTCTCGACCGGCTTGGCAGCGACTGATGCCGCATTGTCGGTCAATGCGACAGGTGCGGGCGCTGGCGGTGGCGGTGGCGCGGCCATCGCGGCCAACTTTGCCTCAAGCTGGGCGATGCGGTTTCCATTCTCTTCGCCCTGCGCGGTAAGCCGCGACATCTGCGCTTCCACAGAATCCATCCGGGTGAGAATATCGGTGACCGGCGTAGTGGCGGGAGTGCCCGTTGTCGCGACGGCAGTCACACCTTTTTCAATCTCGGGCGGGAAGTACTTGCCATCACTGCCCGGGAAAACCACCCGCTGCACGGCCTTGACCTCTGCTTCAAGCTTCTTGATGCGCGCCTCGGCATCGGCGGCGGCATTGGCAGCCTTCTGGGCCTGAACCGGCGCTGCGCTGGCCATCAGCGCAATCGCCAAGATGGCGAGCAATGGCCTTTTGCTGGAGGTGTTCATTGTCATGGCATGCGTCCCTGAAAGGTCGGTCGATCAGGCAGGAATCTAGCCGTTAAACCCTCCTGCTGTCGAGACAAGGTCAGTTCGAAACGGTGGAAGTCTGTGTTGGGGCTAATGCGCCAGGAATCGGCGCAGGGGTCGCCGAGGGCGGCGAGGCGCTGGGGCTTGAAGTCCCATCCCTGCCCAATACCGGGCGCGAGCGAGTCCGAGGCGATTGATTAACTCTCATCTGTGGCTGCGGCGCAAAAGTAAATGCTGGGTTAGGTGCAGCGCTCGCATCCAAAGTGGCGGCATCACTTGGGAGGGAATCTGTGACAAAGGTGGGCTCGATTGTCGGGACCTCTTCGGGCAGAAGCGAAGGCAGGCTGACCGATGGGGCGTAGTAATTGCGCCAGACATAGAGGCCGCCAGCAGCCAACAGAAGTGTGGCTAGCGCTACCCACCAGGCAATGCGTGCGCTGGGAACGCGCGCCGGATCACCGGGTTCATAGTTCGAGGATTCACCCGCTGTGTCGGCCGGCGGCGAATAGCCCAGTTCGCGCCGCAAGGTCTCAACGATGACATTTTCATCCAGCCCTACTGCCCGGGCATAGCTCCGGGTAAAGCCGATAGCATAAGTACGTGAGGGGAGCGCAGCAAAATTGCCAGCTTCCATCTGAGCAATTACGCGCTCTGAAATACGCGTCTTCGCAGCGATCTCCGCACGGGAAGTACCCGCCCTTTCACGCGCGTCCTTAAGCTGCGGACCTACACCAATAAGTGGCAGTTGCGGCTGTTCTTCGTCGTCCTCTGGCATTCGTCCCGACTATTTCTTGATTGCGCCCCCGTTGGGTTGGCAAAGAAGGCTGCGATTGCAGTAAAGTCAAGCAGAACTAGGTTAAATTTTCATGACATACCGCTGAATACGACTGTTCGCATGACCCATGCGATCAATCGCATTCGATGCCACGCTCGGCCGCCCAAGCGGCGATCTCTGTCCGCAGATTTTCTGGCGGATTGGCCAGCCAGCCGCGCATAGCCATGCTGATATCTGCAGCGTTGATCTTGCAGGCCAGCTCCTTGATCGGACCGACCGACGCAGGCGTGATTGACAGGCGGTGTATGCCGAGACCGATCAGCGCCAGCGCTTCCAACCGCCGCCCCCCCATTTCGCCGCAAACTGCGATGTCCACATTGTGACCTTCAACGCCTTTGACTACCCGCGCAAGGAACCGCATGATCGCCGGGCTAACCCAATCATAACGTTCGGCGAGTTTGGGATTAGAGCGATCGGCAGCAAACAGAAACTGGGTAAGGTCGTTGGTGCCAATCGACAGGAATGATACTTTTGGCGCCATCACATCAAGCATTTCCGCGAGGGCTGGAACCTCTAGCATAGCGCCATAACGGATTGCCTCGGGCAGCATCTTCTTCTGCCCCTTGAGCCACTTGAGCTGCGCCTCAAACACTGCCTTGGCGGCATCGAATTCCCACGGCTCGGAAACCATCGGGAACATCACGTTAAGCGTTCGACCGGCGGAGGCTTCGAGGAGGGCGCGGGCCTGAACCTTGAGCAGGCCTTCGCGCTCAAGTGCAACACGCAGGGCGCGCCAGCCCATGGCCGGGTTCTCCTCTCCCTCGCCGCCATCGTGGCGCAGATAGGGCAGCGCCTTATCACCGCCGATATCAACCGTGCGGAAGATTACCGGCTTTTCGCCCGCCACTTCCAGCACATCACGATAGAGCCTGGTCTGCCGCTCACGCGCAGGCAGGGTGGCCGAGACGAGGAACTGGAACTCGGTGCGGAACAGGCCCACGCCGTCAGCCCCGGTCTGGGCGAGTTGGGGCATATCATCGCGCAGGCCGGCGTTCATCATCACCTGAATCCGCACGCCATCTACCGTTCGCGGCTCAACATCGCGCAGCGCGGCATAGACCGCCTGCTTCTCGCGATTCTTGGCGAAGCGCATGGCAAAGGCATCGGCCATAGCCGTTGCCGGCCGGACAGTCGCCGTACCCTGATCGGCATCGAGCAGCAGCAGATCGCCCTCGCGGACCTGACCGCGCAGACCCTGCACTCGGCCCAGCACCGGAACGCCCATCGCGCGGGCCACGATGACCACGTGCGCTGTGAGCGAGCCTTCCTCAAGGATCACCCCCTTGAGGCGACGCTTATCATATTCCAGTAATTCGGCCGGACCCAGATTGCGGGCAATCAGGATCGCGTCTTGACGAAGTCCCTTGCTCGCTGCCGTGCCCAGCTGACCGGAGACCGTGCGGAGCAGGCGGTTCGACAGATCCTCAAGATCGTGCATCCGGTCTGCCAACAAGGCATCGTCGATCTGGCGCATTCGCATGCGGGTGCGCTGCTGCACGCGTTCGATAGCTGCCTCTGCGGTCAGGCCGGAATCGATCGCCTCGTTGATCCGACGGCTCCAGCCTTCGTCATAGGCGAACATCTTGTAGGTCTGCAGCACCTCTTCATGTTCGCCACCGACGCCGAATTCGGCTTGCGCAGCCATGCGCTCGATCTGCTCGCGCATCTTGTCAAAAGCAAGATAAACGCGCTGGCGCTCAGCCTCGGTATCTTCGGCTACAGTGTGTTCGATAGTGACGCGCGGCTGATGGAACACCGCCATGCCACTCGCTAAACCTTTGACAAGCGTCAGTCCGCGCAGCAGCGCCGGCCCGGTCTGCGCCTCAGAAAGACCCCAAGCGCCCTCGTCATCAACCAGATCAGCATTGGAGATGAGTTCAGAGAGCACCATCGCCACAGTCTGCAGCGCCTCGATCTCCACTTCTTCATAACGGCGCGGATCGACGTGCTGGACACAAAGCACGCCAACTGCGCGCTCGCGCCTGACAATCGGCACACCGGCAAAAGAATGAAACTTGTCTTCGCCCGTTTCCGGCCGATAGGAAAAGTCCGGATGAGCTGTCGCCTCGGCAAGGTTCAACGTTTCGACGTTACCACCGATGGCGCCGACCAAACCTTCGCCCAGCGCCATGCGGGTAACGTGGACAGCTGCTTGATCAAGGCCCTTGGTCGCAAAAAGTTCGAGCATACCTTCGCGCAGCAGGTAGATCGAGCAAACCTCGCTGTTCAGCCCTTCGGCGATCACTTCGACAACCGTATTGAGCTTGGCCTGCGCACGATCACGCGAGGCCATAACCTCGTGCAAGCGAGTCAGGATCGTGCGGGCAGCGATAATAGCATTGGCCATGACGAGCAGACTAGCCGAAGCAGCAGCGTTTGGAAACGCCGAGGTACTGGAAGTGGATAGCTATTCGCTGGAGCGGAGAGGAAGCGTTAAATGTGCTCCAGCTCTTCCTTCAGCCTGAGCTTTCGCTTCTTGAGCAGTTGGACTTGCGCATGGTCAGGGGCGGGGCGGTTCATTTCTTCGCGGATAGCGCGCTCAAGACCTTCGTGCTTGAGCTGCAGGGCACTGACATGCGACTGTTCCATGGGCATACTCCTTAGGTTTGCACCAATTCTCGCAGGGCATTTTCGACTCGGGCCTAAATAACCCTGCGGTCTGATTGTCAGGAAAGCACATTAAGTTTATCTTGCGAAGCCGGAATAAATGTCATTCCGGAGCAACCGCCCCGCCCATACGTCGGACGTTGATTGTATGAAGAATAAGGACAGGCCAGCGTGAACGAAGACGAGATGCGCAAACGCCTGGAAATGCTGCGCACGGAACATCGGGACCTTGATGCCGCGATCGACGCGCTGACCTTAGCCGGATCGAATGACCAGCTGCAAATTGCCCGGCTGAAAAAGCGCAAGCTCAAGCTCAAAGACCAGATTGCTCTGATAGAGGACTATCTGGTTCCTGATATCATTGCGTAATTGGCTAGTGTGGCCAAGCCATCCGGCTTGGCCTTGCGGCACCGGCCCGCTTCCCCGCCCGGCCACCCATCGGCAGGATATTCTGGAATGGGTGGCCGGGCGGGGAAGCGGGCCGATGCCGCAAGCAAGGGGTGGATACCCCTTGCGCACCTAACCAAAACCGTGCCGTTCCGAAACAGTCCCGAATTGAACTGCGGATAGCTGCACAGTGCTGTTGAACTCTGCGATTCGCCCGGTCTATCGCGGCTCGGTCATGGGCAGAGCTACAAGTATCAATCCCCGGATCATTGAATCGCTCTATTGCGAAGGTCTGGTGCTGTCTGACGAAGTGCGGGCGGCGTTCAACCTGTCTGATCACTATCGCCGCGGTGAGGAAGACCTAGCCCGCGTTGCGCTTTCCTGTGAGGCCCTGCGCACCACTACCCGAATGATGCATGCGCTGGCATGGTTGCTCAACCACCGCGCCTATATCAAGGGCGAGATCACTGAATTTCAGCTCGCCCGCCACGGCCGGTTGCAACCAAACTTCCCGGCCTCTGATCCGGAACGGATGGCGCTGCTGACCCCCGAAGTGCGCGAGCTGATCGGCACGACCGAGCGCTTCTATGCCCGGCTCGAACGACTCGATGCCGGCTGGCGGGAGAACGATAGCGGCCTACCGCCGGCCATCCAGCGCCTGCGCGAACGCCTGAGCGGGCTCGCCTCCTAAACTGACGCCAGCGCCCGATCCCAAGCCGCGATGCGAGCTGCGCGGGTGGCCTCGTTCATTGCGGGCAGGAACTCCTGCTTTGAACCCCGCATCGCCTTGGCCGCATCCGCCAGACCACCGAAGAGCCCCGCCCCGACGCCAGCCAGCATGGCTGCACCCAGTGCTGTCGTTTCGACCATATCGGGCCGCTCGACGGGCAGTGCGAGCATGTCGGCCATATCCTGCGCCATCCAGTCATTGGCGCTCATCCCGCCATCGATCCTGAGCTTGCGCCAGCCTGCGCCATCCGCGGCAAAGGCAGTGGCAAGATCTCGCGTCTGCGCCGCCATAGCTTCAAGCGCAGCGCGGGCGATATGCGCGCGGCCTGCGGCGAATGTGAGCCCTGAGATAGTCCCCCGCGCCTCAGGCCGCCAATGCGGTGCTCCAAGCCCCGACAGCGCGGGCACGATCACAACGCCAGCCGAATCCTCGACCGACCTCGCCAGTTCCTCAGTTTCCTCCGCGCTGATCAGCAGACCAAGCCCGTCGCGCAGCCACTTGATCAGGCTCCCGGCGACAAAGACCGAACCTTCGAGCGCATAGGTCCGCTTGCCATCAAGCTGGTATAGCACCGTCCCGAGCATCCGGTTCGACGAACGCGGTAGCCGCCCGCCCATATTGGCCAGGACGAAAGCTCCGGTGCCATATGTCGCCTTGGTCTCTCCGGGCGATAGGCAGCCTTGTCCGATAGTCGCCGCCTGCTGATCGCCGGCAAGGCCGGTGATGGGGATAGATGCGCCAAACAGTTCGGGCAGGGTTTCGCCAAGCAGCACTGCGCAATCGACAATCTCGCCCAACGCGGTAAGCGGCACGCCAAAAAGATCGCACAGTCCCTGATCCCATTGCGCGCCATCGAGCGCGAGCAACTGGGTGCGGCTGGCGTTGCTTGCGTCTGACACGTGCAATCCGCCGGTCAGTTTGAACACCAGCCACGATTCGATCGTACCCAATGCCAGCCGCCCGGCCTCCGCCGCGCCGCGAACTTCCGGCACATTGTCGATCAGCCACCGCGCCTTGGTGGCGGAGAAATAGGGATCAAGCAGCAGGCCGGTCTTCACCTGAATCTCGCCTTCAAGCCCCCGGGCTTTCAGTTTCTCGCAAGTTTCAGCCGTGCGCCGATCCTGCCATACTAAGGCGCGCGACAGCGGTTCGCCGGTTACGCGATCCCAGGCGACGACCGTCTCACGCTGATTGGTGATACCAATGCAGGCGATGCGCTCAGTTCCTGCGCTATCTGCCCCGCCAACCTGCGCCACGACATCGCGGGCGACAGCGAGAGTCTTATCCCAGATCTCGGCCGCATCATGCTCAACCCAGCCGGGCTCAGGATAGTACTGGGTGATTTCCTCTTGAGAGACCGCAGCCACTTGGCCCTTCAGGTCAAACACCATCGCGCGGGTTGAGGTGGTGCCTTCATCGAGCACAAGAATTAGGGGTTCGGAAGTCATCGGCTTTCAATCTCTCGACACAGTGCTAACGAGACACCATATCGCCAAACATGGACATGCCAACCCGCCCGTGGCCCACCGGCCTTGCCGAAACACTCGAACCGCTGGTGCGGCGCGTGCTCGCGCCCAACCCTTCGCCGTTCACCTATACTGGAACAGAAACATATATTGTCGGGGCGGGTCACGAAGTGGCGGTAATCGATCCCGGGCCGGATGATCCCGAACACCTATCGGCCCTGCTCGCCGCCATCGGCCCTGCCAAGGTGACAGCGATCTGCTGCACCCACACCCATCGCGACCATTCCCCCGCCGCCGCGCCACTGCGTGCGCTGACTGGCGCGCCAATAATCGGTTGCGATGTGTTGGCGCTCGAAGATGACGGGCCGCGCGCTGATGCATCTTTTGACACAAATTACACTCCTGACCGCGTGCTGCGCGATGGCGAAAGCCTCTCCGGCCCGGACTGGACGCTAACCGCAATCGCCACGCCGGGCCACACCTCAAACCACTTGTGCTTTGCACTTGAAGAGAGCGGCGCGCTGTTTACCGGCGACCATGTGATGGGCTGGTCCACCAGCGTCGTCTCACCTCCTGATGGTGACATGACAGCCTATATGGCCAGCCTTAACCGGCTCTATCACCGCACTGACCGAGTCTATTACCCGGCGCACGGCGCTCAAGTGGACAAGCCGCAACAACTCGTGCGCGGTATGATCGGACACCGCCGCCAGCGAGAGCGCCAGATCATAAAATTGCTCGAAGAAGGGCATGGTCGCATCACAGATATGGTGCCACGGATGTACAAGGGCGTCGATCAACGACTGTGGCCTGCTGCCGGCCGCTCGGTGCTGGCACACCTGATCGACCTTGAGCAGAAAAGCCGAGTGATACGGGTAGGTGAGCGATGGTCGCTGAGCATCTGACGCCCGACCGCACCCGCCCGCAAGGCGTGTTCTGGCTGGCCTTTGGCGCGCTGTTGGCCTTCGCAGGCCAACAACTGTGGCAACGTTATCACGCTGATCCGCTGGGCGATCCGGTGGCGATGAGCCTTGCCGCGGTTGAACGGCATGACCGGCTGACCGTCTTTTCCGCCCAGCTCTCGCCGGTGGTTTCGGCTGACCAAACGATGCTGATGGGCGCGTTGAAGGTGCATCAGGTGGCGGTTATCCCGGTGCGGGTGGACTATTCGCTCGATCTCACCAAGCTAGACAAGCGCAGTTTCAGTTGGGAGGCGGGCAAGCACCGCTTGACCGTGACGCTTCCCCCGCTGGATCTCTCCCGCCCCAACCTCGATGAAGGTCATGCTCAATACCTCCGCGAAGGTATTTGGATCCCTCGTGATGTGCAGGCACAGCTCACCCGTAACAACACCCTGCTCGCCGAAAAGCAGGCTCAAGCAAGTGCCGCCAGTCCCGTGTTGATAGACCTCGCCCGGGCATCCGCGAGGCAAGCAATGCAGCAAAACCTTGCTGGCCCCTTGCAGGCAGCAGGATATCAAGATGCCGCCGTTGTGGTGCGGTTTGCTGACGAGAAACTATAACCCTTGCACTTTGTTACAACTGTTAAGTATAAATACTTGGGAGATGCGATCAGTCAGGGGGCAATCATGACAATCCAAGCGATGGACTCAGGCAAATACCGCGAGGATCAGGCGTTCTTTACAAAGGTTTCAACCTGTCTCGCGGTGTTCATTGTGTTCGGCTTTGTCCAGTGGGCTCTGCGCGGCATGGTGGATTATGGCAAGGTGCCGATCTGGGTGCACCTACATGGCCTGCTCATGATGTCATTCCTTGCCCTGTTCGTTGCGCAGAACCGGCTGGCGGGTAGCGGCAATCTCGCCCTGCATAGCAAACTTGGCTGGATCAGCGCCTATCTGGTCGCAGTGATCGTCGGCGTTGCCTGCTTTACCGGCGTGATGGCCGTTAAACTGCACAAGGTGCCGCCGTTCTTCAGCGATGCCTATTTCCTTGCTTTGACACAGGTTGATGCCGTGGTCTTTGGCGGACTGGTCTATGCGGCGATCACTCGACGCAAGGAAACCGAGTTCCATCGCCGCCTGATGATCGGCGCAGTGATCGTGACTTTGGAACCTGCGCTCGGACGCCTGCTGCCGATGCCTTTCATGAACGGCATGGGCGAATGGGTGGCTCTGGTGATCCAGCTAGGCGTAGTCACCATCATTGCGCTGCATGATCGCCGCGTGCTCGGCTACATTCATCCAGCCACAACAACAGCAGGCGCGATTGTCGCCATGAGCCATGTGCTGATCGAACTTTCGGCAAACAACGCCACAGTGCAGGGGATCGCGGCCTCCATCGCTGGGGGGTGATTTTCCCCTTGGGCTGAGCTGCCACAGCGCCTATCTGACCCCCTGCAACCCCACAGGGAAAGTGAGACATGACCGCGCAGCCCTTGAACCTAAATGGCCTTGATATTCGTGCTGAGATTGACCGGCTGCGCAAAGAGCGCAACGCGGTGATCCTCGCGCATTACTATCAGGCGCCCGAGATTCAGGATCTAGCCGACTACATCGGCGATAGCCTTGAGTTGTCCAAAAAGGCCGCTGCATCAGACGCCGATGTCATCGCCTTTTGCGGCGTCAAATTCATGGCTGAAACCGCAAAGATCCTCGCGCCCGAGAAGATCGTCATTCTGCCCGACATGAACGCTGGTTGCTCCCTCGAAGACGCATGCCCGCCGGAAAAATTCAAGGCCTTCCGCGAGGCGAACCCCGATCACATCGCGCTGACCTATATCAACTGCTCGACCGAGGTGAAGGCGCTGTCAGACGTGATCGTTACCAGTTCAAGCGCAGAAACCATCCTCGCCCAGATCCCGCCGGACCAGAAGATCATCTTCGGCCCCGACCGTCACCTCGGCGGCTGGCTCAACCGCAAGTTCGGGCGCGACATGCTGCTGTGGCCGGGGGTCTGCATCGTGCATGAGGCTTTCAGCGAAACCGAGCTGCTCAAACTTCAGGCCCAGCACCCCGGCGCGCCAATCGCCGCACACCCCGAATGCCCACCGGCGATCATCGAACATGCGGACTACGTTGGCTCGACCAGCGGCATCCTGAACTATGCCAAGGCGATGACGGGGAACACCCTGATCGTCGCCACCGAGCCGCACATCATCCACCAGATGCAGCTCGCCATGCCAGACAAGACCTTCATCGGCGCGCCCGGAGCCGACGGCAACTGCAACTGCAACATCTGCCCCTATATGGCTCTGAATACGCTGGAAAAGCTGTATGTGGCGCTGCGCGATCTCAGCCCGCGGATCGAGATCGAGGAAGGTCTGAGACTTCAGGCGAAGAAGAGCCTTGATGCGATGTTGGCGATGGCGAGTGGAAGCGTTGGCTTGGGTGATTTGGGGCGCAAAGCCTAATCCTTCTCCCCACCCCGCGCGATCGCCAACGCGGCGGCGACCAATGCCATGCCGACGCCGTCCCAAAGGCTCAGCGTCTCGCCGAAGGCCAGCCAGCCGACCAACACGCCGATCACCGGCTGGCACAGCAGGGCCAGGCCGATGATAAGCGGCGGGAAGTGCTTGAGACACCAAACCAGCATGCCCTGCCCAATCACCTGACTTCCGAGTGCCAGCCCAAGTACCGGCCACCAGACCTGCGGAAAAACCGGCTCACCGCGCATCAGGGCGATGGCCAGCAAAACCGGGACGCTGGCGAAGCCGGACCATGCCAGCAGAGCCCATGAGCCCAAACTCTCCCGCGCCTTTTGCAGGGGGATGATATAGAAGGCGTAGCATAGGCCAGCAAACAGGCAGAACAGATCTCCCGCCAATGTGCGCGCCGAAATCTCCAGACTGCGGCCGAACAGGATGGCCGCACCGGTCGTCGCCGCCAACAGCGCCAACCACTCGGCGCGGTGCGGGCGGCGGCGCAAGGCGATCAAGGCCCAGACCATGACGATGATCGAGCCCGAATTGCCGAACAGCGTAGCATTGCCCAGCCGCGTCATGCCGATGCCGATGTGCCAGCTGGCAAGGTCAGTGCCGAAGAACAGGCCCGCCAGCACCACCGCGATCAGCGACCGCTTCGGGATGCCGGTCAAAGGCTGGCGATTGGCGCGGGCGAGAAAAACGAACAGCGGCAGCGGCAGGGCGAGCCGCCAGAAGCCCGCCGAGACTGGGCCGCTATCGGCCAGTCTTACCCACCAGGGCCCGAGCGCCAGCGCCACATTAGCTCCGAGCAGCGCAACCATGTGCCGCCAGTTCCAGTCATAACGGTGAGCAGGCGCAGTTTCGGCCAAGCGGACTCAGCCCTCTGGCTTGGCGGCTGGATCAGCCGGAACATCAGCAGGCGCGGCAGCATCGGGGGCTTCGCTGGCGGTAACACCTAGCGCCTTAGCCACCTTAGGCGCAAGCGGCGGCGCGGAGGTTACCGTATCGAGCGGCAGCATGGCATCGCTCGCCGATCCGGGCAGGATCTCACCCCCGGCGGAGACCTGCTTGTCGGTCTGCCCCTTGTTGCAGGCGGCCAGCCCAAGAGTCATGGGTGCGAGCAGCGCGGCGGTGGCAAGATGGCGGGCTTTGATCATGCGAATGTCTCCGGCGGGCAGGCCTTGTCGAGCTGGTCGAGAAACTCCCCGGCCCGCGCCAGCAATGCCCGATCCCAGTCCTCGCTGGCAAGCTTCAAGCCGAGCCGCTCAAGGCTGGTTACCCCGGCGTCGCTGATCCCGCAGGGGACAATGCCGGTAAAATGCGTGAGATCTGGGGCAAGATTGACCGAAAATCCGTGCATCGTCACCCATTTGCGGATGCGCACGCCAATCGCGCCGATCTTTGCCTCGGAGCCATCAATATCGCGGGTCCAGATGCCGATCCGTCCTTCCGAGCGCCATGACTGGACGCCGAAATCACCGAGCGTGGCGATTACCCAGCCCTCCAACGCATGGACAAACCCGCGCACATCGCGCGCACGCTTGCGCAGGTCGAGCAGCACATAGCCGATCCGTTGCCCCGGCCCGTGATAGGTATAGCGCCCGCCGCGCCCGGCCTGCACCACCTCGAACCGCGGATCGAGCAGCTCGCCCAAGGCGGCGCTGGTTCCGGCAGTATAAACCGGCGGATGCTCAAGCAGCCACACCAGTTCCTGCGCCGTTTCGGTCGCGATGCCATCATTGCGCACGTTCATCAGATCGAGCGCATCACGATAGGGCACCGGATCGTAATCGCGGCGCAACTCAATATCAGGCAAAGCCAAACGGGGTGGAAGTTCGTCAACCATTCACGCATTGCGTGGCGGGGTTTGTCGTGGTTATCAAGAGCCAAGACGCAAACAGGGAAATGCCGATGAAATTCGACTCGATGCGGGCCTGGAATGAGGCCGTGACGATGATCAAAACCAATCGCGATGTGCTGGTGGCACTGGGCGGGGTTTTCCTGATGCTCCCGACCTTGGCCATCATGCTGCTTTTTCCGCCGCCCGATATGCAAGGCGTCAAGGATCCCAAGGCTATCGTGGCATTGTTCGGTGAATGGTTTCAGGCGCACCCGCTGCCCTTGATCGTCCTCTCACTGATTACCACGATTGGCACGCTTGCCGTGCTCGCCATGCTATCCAGCCGCCATCGCCCGACAGTTGGCGAAGCGATCAAGATGGGCGCAATAGCTCTGCTGCCGCTGGTTGCCGCGCAACTTTTGATGGGGCTTGGCGTTGGTCTAGCAGGAGGAATCATCATTGCTATCGCTGCTGCATTCCAAGTGGGCGCGCTGGCCGCAGCGGCCTTCGTTGGTGTCGTTCTCCTAATGCTTTACGCGGTGATGCGAACACTTCTGGTCACCCCGGTCGTAGTCAACGAACAAACTTATAACCCGGTGAAAGCCCTTGCCCGCGCATGGTCGCTGACCAAGGGCAATTTCTGGCGGCTACTCGGATTCTTCGTTCTGCTGACCATGGCAACCTATATCGTCAGCGGATTGATCACCAGCTTAGGGCGAATACTTTTCACCCTGATCGCGGGCGCAGAAGGCGGCAAGATTGGCGCTTCGGTGATTTCCAGCCTTCTTGGCGCGGTCACCAACGTGATCTACCTTGCGGCTCTGGCAGCAACCCACCGCCAACTGGCTGGGCCTGCAGGTGGCGAACTGAAAGAAACATTTTCCTGATCCCTCAGGCACCCGATTTTTGGGCTAATTGTTTGATGGACAAGCGCGATTGATCGCGGCAACCTCTCCCCTCCTGAAATAAGGGGGGAGAGGTCCGATGCAATTCAGCGCTAGCCGTGCGCTTTCTGATGCCTTTGGCACATTCATGCGCAAATTTGGCCCGATGGCTGCCGTCACTATCACCTACATCGTCTCAGCAATCGCCGTGTTTGCCGTGTTCGGCGGCAGCCTGATGGCGATGTTCGCCTCGCGTTTGGGACCGCAGGCGTTCAGCGGCACTGATGGCGGAAATGCTGCTGCCGCGATGGGCGCGGGAATGATAGGTTCAATTTTCCTGCTCTACCTTGTGTTCTATGCGCTGCAATTCGCGCATCAGGCGGCCTTGTGTCGGTTGTGTTCAAGCGATCACGATGCCTCGATAGGTGAGGCCATCGGTACCGGCGTGCGCAGCGTGCCAACACTGCTGGGCGTCGCCGTGCTGATGATCATCGGCATGTTTGGGGTGATGATCGCTCTCAGCATTGTGATGGGCATTATTGCCATAGCCGGACAATCAGCCGCGATCAGCTTTATTGGCGGTCTGGCGATGCTGGTTGGCTTTATCTGGCTGGCCGCCCGACTTTGCCCGATCCTGCCAGTGGTAGCAAATGAAGGCGTGCGTAATCCGATCACTGCCATCGGCCGGGCTTGGCGGATGACCAGCGGCAACGCGGCAACGCTGGCCTTGCTCTTTCTAGCGGTGTTCTTTGGCATGGGGATCATTATCGCGATCGCGTTTTTTGCGACGATCGGCATTCCTCAACCCGGCAATATTCCAGGCATGGGCTCCATGTTCGCTTTCGGAATACTGATGCTGGTGCTCTCGCTGTCAATCGGGCTCTATTTCGTCGCTCTGGTTGCGGCGATCCACAGCCAGCTTTCAAGCACTTCGGCTGAGGCGATCAGTGATACTTTTGCTTGATAGCAGGGCTATGGCCGGAGATCGCTTTCCGGCCTAGTCTTTCCAGCCCCAATAGAGCTTGCAGGGCAAGATATTGAGTGGTTCAAAATCCGCATCGATGCGGTTGAAATGCACCGCCATAAAGTCCCGCGCCTTGGCAGTGAATTGATAGACTAGAAAAGCCCCGCCGGGCCGCAATACGCGGTGCGTGGCCGAAGCGATGGCCGGGCCGACGCCGCCGGGCAGGGTTGAGAATGGCAAGCCAGACAGCACATAGTCGGCATGATCGTGGCCAAACCTGCGGACAATATCTTCGACATCTGCGGCCGATCCCAACACCGCGACAAAACGGCTGTCAGTGATCGTCTTGCGCAAATAGTCTATGAACAGCGGGTTGGTATCGATCACGATCAACTGGCCATCGCGGGACAAGCGATCAAGCACCGGGCGGCAGAAGGTGCCGACGCCGGGGCCATATTCGACGAAAAGCTTGCATTGATCCCAGTTCACCGGTTTCAACATCCGGGCGATAGTGAATCGTGAAGACGGGATGATCGATCCGACCATCACCGGATGCTCAAGGAACCCTTCAAAAAACACCCCCAACGGGCCCATCTTGCGCGAGATCCGGCGCATGACTTTCCGCAGCCATGCTTCGCGGGCAAGCTCTGGGCTGGTCATGTTAGAAAAAGTCTCGCGCTGTGAAAGGCATCGCTCGATGCGTTTGCAAATTTGCCCCAACTTGGCAAGCGCATAGCACCTCGAAGGTCACAGGATTTCATGAACCTTGTCCTGTGGACGACAGAGGAGAACGCCTTTTTCAGTCTCGACCAGCGGGCGTTCGATCAGGATCGGATCCGCAGCCATGGCGGCGAGAATGGCCTCGGCGCTGGCGGTAGTAAGTCCCAGCTCTTCCGCATCTGTGTTGCGGAGACGGAGGCCCTGTGCCGGAGTCATACCGGCATCGCGATAGAGCTGGGAGAGCTTCTCGACACTTGGCGGAAACTTGAGATATTCGATGACTGTGAGTTCGATGCCCGGCGCTTCTTGCAGGATCGCCATGGTTTTGCGCGATGTGCCGCAATTCGGGTTGTGCCAAATCGTTGCCTTCATCACCTTGATACTCCCGCGCATCGTGCTTGAGGGCACCACTGCCCCAGAGATGGCCGTAACCCGCCACGGCACCACCTGCAATTTTATCCTTGTTATTGAGAACGACTCGCATTAGCGAACTATTATTGAGAATAATTCGCAACAGGAAGCCCCATGCCCCCCTCTCGCCTGCCCGCACTTTTTGCAGCCTTGGCCCTCGCGAGCCCAGCTGAGGCTGAGGAAATAGATAGCGATGCTGATTCGCGCGCAATCGTGGTG
The DNA here is from genome assembly GCA_947451875.1 of Sphingomonadaceae bacterium. Taxonomy (GTDB): domain Bacteria; phylum Pseudomonadota; class Alphaproteobacteria; order Sphingomonadales; family Sphingomonadaceae; genus Novosphingobium. The sequence goes on from CANGBE010000004.1 coordinate 17,531, forward strand.
ACAGGCCAGCACAGCGATTACCGCCAAGCAAGCACCGCAACCGCGACCAAGACCGAAACACCGCTGATCAATGTCCCGCAGACGGTGACCGTTCTGACCCGCGAACGGCTGGACGATCAGGCCTTGGCGCAACTGGGCGATGCCCTGCGCTATGTGCCGGGCGTCGTAATTAGCAGCGGCGAGGGCAACCGCGACCAGATCGTATTGCGCGGACAGCCCAGCACTGCTGATTTCTTCCTCGATGGCCTGCGCGACGATGCCCAGTACTATCGCCCGCTCTACAACACTGACCGGGTCGAGGTGCTGAAAGGCGCCAATGCGATGATCTTCGGACGCGGAGGCGGCGGCGGGGTGATCAATCGTGTTTCCAAAGCCGCAGCATTCGGCGAGAGCAAAGGTGCACTGGCGGGCGGCATAGATACCTTCGGCGCATGGTCGCTCTCGGGCGATGTCAACCAGCCGCTCTCGGACGCGATTTCGGTGCGGCTTAACGGCACGCATGAGGAGCTCAACAACCACCGCGACTACTACCAGGGCCACTTCACTGGCATTGCGCCGACGCTAGGCGTAAAGCTGGGATCGGATACCTCGCTGCAACTCGGCTATGAGTATGTCGAAGACAGCCGAATTGCCGATCGCGGCATTCCCTCGCTGAACGGCACTCCGATCAGCGGCTATGACCACACTTTCTTCGGTGATTCCAAGGTCAACCAGAGCCTTGTGAAGGCCCACATCGCCCGCGCTCGGCTGGATCACCGCTTTTCGGACAGCCTGACGGCCAACTTCACCGGGCAATATGCCACTTATGACAAGTACTACGCCAATGTCGTTCCGGGTGCAGCGACAGCGACCAGCGTTGTGCTGACCGGCTATGACAATGGCGTCCAGCGCAACAACTGGATCGCGCAGGGCAATCTGGTGTGGAAGGGCGAGACATTCGGCCTGCGCCACACCCTGCTGACTGGCTTCGAATTCTCCGACCAGAGCACCGATTCCACCCGCTCTGACATGCGCTTCACCAATTCGGGTGGCGCACTGGTGGCGAGCATTTTGGTTCCACTCGCGCGGCAGCTGACCATCCCGACGATCAGCTTCACCGCGCCAACGACTGCCAGCACATCGCAAGTCCGCACCCTGTCGGGCTATATTCAGGACCAGATCGAGATCGGCGAACATGTGCAAGTGGTTGCAGGCTTGCGCTATGATGATTTCCGCATCACCTCTTTCAACCTGATCAGCAGCTACGCCGCTAGCCGCAGCGACCGCAAATGGTCACCCAGACTGGGGCTGATCATCAAGCCGCAGGCAAACCTGTCGATCTATGCGAGCTACGCCAAGGGCTTCCTGCCGCAGTCGGGCGACCAATTCACCCTTCTCGCCGCCAACACCGTGACGCTCGATCCCGAGGCCTTCCGCAGTCTGGAAGCCGGGGTGAAGTGGGAAGTGAACTCAGGCCTGTCGCTGACCGGGGCAGTCTTCCAGATCGACCGGAGCAACACGCGGGTCAGCGATCCGGCCAATCCGGGGTTCTTTCTGGTAAGCGGCAAGAGCCGGGTGCGTGGTTTTGAGGCAGCGGTGAATGGCCGGGTCATGCCCGACTGGCAGCTGAGCCTCGGCTGGTCACACCAGACCGGCGAGATCCTCTCGGCAATCACCAGCGGCACCAGCCCGATCCCCGTCGGGCGCAAGCTGGACAAGCTGCCAGAGGACCAAATCTCGCTGTGGTCGCGCTATGATGTCAGCAGCAAGCTCGGCCTTGGGCTCGGGATGATTCACCAGTCGAGCCAGTTCGCCACGATCAGCAATGCCGTGCGGGTTCCGGCTTTTGCCCGGATCGATGCCGCGATTTTCCATGAAGTAAACAAAGCCTTTTCGCTCCAGCTCAATCTCGAGAACGTTACCGGCAGCCGCTATTACCCCAGCGCCCACAGCGACACCAATATCGCCCCGGGCAAGCCGTTCAATGCGCGGGTTTCGGCGCGGATGAAGCTTTAGGCCTGCTTCATCGCCGGAACTGCGCCCTGCTGCACCGGCGATTCCAAACCGCGCATCAGGCGCCCGGCGCGTTGTACGGCGCGGACCAGCCGCGGGTAGACACCGCAGCGGCAAAGATTGGTTAGCGCAGCCTTAATCTCTTCTTCCTGCGGATCGGCATTGCGGGTGAGCAGGGCAGCGCCAGCCAAGACAATGCCCGGAGTGCAGAACCCGCACTGGATCGCTCCTTCATCCAGCATCGCCTGCTGCATTGGGTGGAGACCCTGCCTACCCGGCTCCATTTTGCCCAGCCCCTCGATAGTGGTGACACTGCGCCCCTCGGCCTCGGCAAGCGAGAGCGTGCAGGCCATCAGCGGCGCACCATCGACGATCACCGTACAGGCTCCGCATTCCCCCACGCCGCAGCCATATTTCGCGCCAGTAAGGTTGGCACCATCGCGCAGCGCCCAGAGCAGCGGGGTCTGCGGATCCATGCGGAATTCAAGCGGCTGCCCGTTGACGGTAAGGCTGGTCATGGCCGTGCCTTAACCTCGCCGGGATAAGGTGTGAAGCGAAAGCGCCAATCGCGCAGGCCCGCCGCATTGGCTGGCACCTTTTCGAGCACGGCCAATTCCGCATTGATGTTTTTGATCCGGGTTTCGGTGCGATCATGATCTGGAGTGGTAAAGTGCCCCGCCAGCCCTTTCGACCCCCAGTTCCGAACAAAAACAGGCGCTGCCTTGGGTTCATAGCCCGCGTTGGCCATCAGCCAGACCGTCAAGCGGTCTGCCTCGCGCTCGGTGTCACGCACATTGGCGATGCTCCGCCCGATCGCCTTGAGCCTGGCGCGATGGCGCAGCACATTGTGCGCCATTTCATGCGCGACAACCCATGCACGCTCATCATCGACCTTGCCCTTGAGCAGCGCCGCCAGACTGATCTGCGCGATCAGGCCATCGGCCTGTCCGCCATTGCCGCCAAGCAACAGCTCGAAACGGCTGCGGCACGCGGGCACACCGGCCAGCACCATATCCTCGCTAGAACCAAGGCCAATCCTCACTTTTCCATCGCGGGCCAGTGCGGCATCGATGCGGTCATAGACACGGTTCAGGCGCTGGTTGTCGTTCGCGGCAGCGGCGGGGATTGCGCCAAGCGCCTCACCTTCGATAGTCGCGATCTCGGTTCCGGCCGCCAGTCGCGAATGGGCTGCGGGCGAGCCCGCGGCGATGGCTTCCACCGCGAAGTCGCCCTTGAGATGAAGCGCCTGCCGGATCCTTGCCGGTTCTGAAAAATTGCGCACATCGGCAAGCTGCAGGCCAAGCGACAGCTCCTGGTCAGCGCAAAACGGCGCATTGGCGCTGGCGAGGCGGAAGCCGATGGTCTGCAGCTTCGTGTCATTCGCCTGCAATTCTTGTAAGCTCTGCTGCAGTTCGGTGGCGTCATCAGCCTGTGCTGCACAAGGAACCAACAGCGCAACCCACAGGGCTGCAAGCCAGTGGAGGTTAGCCACGCGCTTCGGCAATGGCCTTGGCCAACTTCTCTTGCCCGACGGCGCCAGAAAGCAGGCGATCACCAATCACCCAGCTGGGCGTGCCGCTGAAGCCAAGCTCGCGGGCAATCTCGATATTGCGGTTCAGTTCGTTCTCGTAACGCGGATCTGCCATGGCAGCTTGCGCCGTCACCAAATCAACGCCAGCCGCCTTGGCGGCGGCTTCGATGCTGGCTTTGTCGGGACGACCAATAGCGAACATAGCTTTGTGAAACAGAGCATATTTGCCCTGCGCTGCAGCGGCGAGGCCCATGCGGGCGGCATCAGCGCTTTCAGGCGAGATAATCGGTAGCTGCCGCACCACCACCTTGAGATCGGGATTGGCGGTGATTAGCGCTTCGACATCTTCCACCGAATGGCGGCAATAGGTGCAGGCGAAATCGGTGAACTCAACCAAGGTGACTTTGCCATCGGGATTGCCGAGAACCTGCCCGGGCCAGGCCTTTTCAACCTCGGCGCGAACCCCGGCGAGCTGCTTGGCGTCCTGCTTTTTCTGCAGCGCCTGCATGGCTTCGGGCAAAATTTCCGGGTGCTCGAGCAGATAGTCGTGAACCGTCTGCTCAATCTGAGCTTTATTCGCCACGCCGCGCTGCGATTGCCAGAACCAGCCGCCACCAGCGCCAACGATCAGGCAGGCCGCCGCGACGACGAGGGTGGAAAAGGGGCGGCGGGTTTCAGAGTTGCTCATCCGGCCTGCCTACTTGCGCTTCTTCGTACGTTCAATCTCTGCGCGGGCTTGCATGGCGATATCCTGTGCGCGAATCCAGTCGGGCGAGCCTTTGGGTAGGGCAGCTTCCGCCGCCTCGGCATTGCGGAGGGCCGCCGGGAACTGCAGGAACATCGCCTGTTGTTCAGCACTGGCAAGCTGAGCGCGCGGGGTGTCGCCATTGCCGGCATAGACCACGCCCAGCTGGTACCAGGCATCGGGGTTCTCCCGGTCACGTGCCACGGCAGCCTTCAGCACCCGTTGCGCCTCGGCCAGCATAGCCGGATCTTCAGTGGCAACGAGCGCGTGGCCAAAGGTTGTGGCGATCAGCGGCTGGTTCGACGTCAGTTCAGTAGCGCGGCGCAGTGGCACAAGTGCATCGACCGGCTTTCCGGCTTCGAGCAGAATCTGGCCCTTGAGCTCCAGAAAATAGGGATCATTAGGCGCGGTGGCGAGCAGGGCGTCCGCCTCTCCCATGGCTTTGTCGAGCAGCGCCTCTTTGTGCCAAGCATAGGCCCGAGCATAGCGGGCAGGCACTGACTTATCGCTTTCGGGATAGGCCTTCAGTGTATCCTTGGGGTCCGCGAGATAACCATAGAGCTTGGCCCGGGCGCGGCGGAACCGCGCCTCAAGCGCCGGATCGCTGGGCTTGTTCCACGCTGGGTCTTTCTCATAGGCGTCCTGAAGATAGGAAATGCGGTCCCCCTCCAGCGGGTGGGTGCTCATGTAGGGATTCATATCCGACTGGGCATAGCCCATGCGATAGGCCTGATTGGCAAGCTTCTTGAAGAACTCGATTGAGCCGCGCCCGCTGATCCCGGCCTTAGAAAGGTAAATTGAACCGGCCGCATCAGCCTGTGATTCCTGACCGCGACTGAAAGCCAAATACTTGCCGAGCGCCGCCTGCTGCCCGGCCATCATGATGCCCATTGCCGCATCGCCGCCGCCAGCCGCAGCCGCCGCTACACCAAGTAACAGCGAGAGCAGGCTGATGCTGTTCGCGGCTTTTGCCCCTTGGTCTCCGCTGATCGCATGGCCACCGGTGATGTGGCCGAGTTCGTGAGCGATCACACCCTGCACCTGATTGGCGCTATCCGCGGCATTGATCAGCCCGGAGTTGATATAGACCACCTGCCCGCTAGCCACGAAAGCATTGATCTCGGAATCGCCGACTAGGGCCACATCAACATTCTTCGGGTCGAGACCAGCGGCAGAAACTAGCGGGCTCGCCATGTCATGGAACAGCGCCTCTGTTTCAGCATCGCGCAGGATCGACTGGGCATAGGCGGTCTGCATCGGCAGCGCCAAAGCCGAGAGCATCAGGGCAAAGCGGGATAGGTTGCGCATCGGGCGCCATCCAAGCGGCTGCGCCCTGAACCGCGGCTGAAGGCTGTCCATTAACCCAGCCTAATTCGAAAACGACCGGGGCGCCATGCTCTTATCGAACATGGCGCCCCGACCGCTCGCTGTCAGACGAATTTCATGAAGTAAGGCGTTTTCCTGCCTTTTCGAACAGGCTGTGATCGCCAGTGATTTCGCCGACCAGCAGGACTTCACCATTGCCAGCGCGACGCACGACGACCAGCGCAAATTCATCCCCATCACTGGCCAGATCGGCCAACGGTCGGGTTTCGACCTCGCGGAGTTTGCGCATCAGAGCATCTCGCGGCGTGTCGCGTGATGCGGCGGGCTTGCCGCTTTCTTCGCGGCGCAAGCGCCGTTCTGTATGGACAACGCCTTTCAGACCGCCGGGAGCATAGGCAAGGAATTGTGCCAATGCACCGCGCCCGATCCCCTGCCGCTGGGCGTGGGCCATCGCACTGGCATATTCGGTAAGCCGCGTCTTGTCGTGATCAGCACCGAACACCAGCTTGACCACCGGGGTGAACGGCGCGCGGTCCTGCATGGTGAGCCCGGCATCCTTGACCAGCTCGCGAAATTCTTGCGCGTGTTGCTTGGCGGCCAATGCAAAGTCCCAGGCCCGACCAATCGCTGAGTATAGCGCATGGCGGCTGCGGTCTTCCGATCCTTGCGCCGCATGGGCCAACTCGCGCGCCGAGGCGAGACAATCAGCCAATGACATGTCGGCAAGGGCATCTTGCTCGCCAAAGGTGGGAACCGGCCAATCGTTATCATCGGCAACGCCGAAATCGGAACCGTCGTAGAGTGTGACCAGATCAAGGACATCGGCCGAATCATCAGCAGGACCGTCAGCCCATTCCGCCATAGGCAAAGAATCGCGCTTGAACCGCTGGTCGAGCGCCCGGTCGATTTCGCTAAGCAGCGCGTCGGTCGTTTTCTGGTCAGCCAGTTCCTTCCAGTTGATCACACCGTAGATGAGATCAATTTCATTACTGTCCGCACCGCCGGTGAAGGGTAGCAAGATGCCGCGGTAGGCAATCGTCCGGCCGATCGAATTGACGAACTCGGCCTCGAACCCGATCGGTGCCTGATTGGCATGGATCTGCAGATAGTGGTCGGTAATCCTCGAGAGCAATGAGCGGCCGGGCACATCTGACAGTGTGCGGATCGTCTCGGGCGCGGCTTCGCATTCACGTGCCAACGCTTTGCCCAGATAGCGGATCGCCGGATTGTCCATGCCGTTCGAAAAATCGAGCAGCACCGAATAGGGATCAAAGTCGGGCAGGTTACCCGGCGCCAGATCGGCAATGGTGGGAAAGGGGCGGTCGCCTAGCAGGCTGGCCCAATGGTTATAGGCGCGCACCTGCATGCGGCGCTCATCGGTGCCGATGGCGGGCGGCGGCGCGTCGTGACCAATATCATCTTCGGCCGAATCATAGACATCGGCCCCCGAAGGCTGATGCTCTCCAAAATCGCCGCGGTAACTATCCATTGGGAATTCCCCCGTCCTGCTTTCAGGGGGTTTTGGCGCAACATGGTTGATTAAGCGTTAAGTTGCGCCGCGCTTCGCACGACTTTTTATTTGTAGGTAATGCGGCCCTCGTGCGGCTTAGGCATCGGCGCGACAAACGGCATAATCAGCAGGTTGAATACAAACCATCCCGCAGCCCAAAACAGCGCGACTGGCAGACTCGTCCAGTCGGCCACAGTGCCCCACAACCATGCTCCCAGTGCCATTCCGCCAAAGGTGACAGCCGAATAGGTGGACAGGCAGCGCCCAAGAATTTCTTCAGGGCTACGGAACTGCATGGCGACATTTAACGTTGTCAGGCAGGTCACCCATCCGGTGCCAGCGATAAAGGCGATGGGCAGGACATAATTCACAGTGGTAGCTGCCGGCAAAAGGACCAAGACGGCAGCATATGAAAGCGATCCAAAGCCCACTACACGTTCGGTTCCCCAGCGCCGGCGAGCTGGCGCAACAATCAACGCAGCGACAATCGAGCCAAAACCGAATGCAGCGAGCAGCAAGCCATAGCCCAGCTCTCCACTATTCAGCCGATCACGCACAACCGCTGGGATCAAAGCCTGATAGCCTGCCATGCCCAAGCCGATGCAGAATCCGCGCAAAAGAATTTTGCGGACCGGCGCGGATGTGAAGCAAAATACCAGCCCGTCGCGGATGGAAGGCAGCATCGGCTGGCGAACCGGAGGGGGTGCATCGGGCCGCCAACACCCTAGCACCCAGACCATCGCCACATAGCTGATCGAATTGACCGCAAAGGCTGCGGCCATCCCCGCTGCCGAAATCAGCAGGCCACCCAATGCCGGGCCAAGACTTCGCGCCATGTTGAAGGCCAACGTATTGAGCGAAATCGCCTGGGGCAAATCTTCACGGCCAACCTGCGCGCGAACCGAAGCCTGCCAGGCGGGTGAGTTGAGCGCCGTGCCGATGCCAACTGCCAGTGTGAATGCCAGCAGCAGATAGGGTCCGACCATGCGTTCAAAGGTCAACACGGCTAGAAAGGCCGAAACAACCAGCATGCCAAGCTGCGCCGCCAACATCACGCGCCGCCGGTCAAAATTATCGGCTATGGCTCCCGCAATCAGCCCGAACAGCATGATCGGCAATGTCACCGATGCCTGCACCATCGCTATCAGGCGGTGTGATGTCGTCAGCTCGGTCATCAGCCATGCCGCCCCGACCGATTGCACCGACGAACCGATTGCCGAGAACAGGTTGGCCGTCCAGATCGCGCGAAAGGCCGGATAGCGAAACGGCGCGAAAGTGCTGCCGGGCTTCATCAGCAGCGCAAGTTTTCCGGTCTGATTTTCCTCATTATCGGGCACCGGATTGCGATGGCGGGCAGGCCCAGCTAGGTCAAGAGTTGCGCGCTACTTCAGCTCGTGCTTGGAAGCGGCGATGAACCGTCACCCGCCCTCTCCATGCAACAGCGTCTGCCGCATAAGCCCGGGCAGTGGATGGTGCGAAGGCTGCGGACGAACTCTGACTGAGATCGCCGATTGGCCGATGCTGTCAGCGCATGAAAAGGCAGCATTGATCAGGCAACTGTCGACCCGAGGACCATTCCGCGATCTTTGAGCCAAGCTGCTGGATTACCGCCATAGACGCCGTCTGACTTGGCATTGCTGAACAGCGCGCCTCTGGCCGCCAGCACCGAGCGATCACCCATGGTCACGCCCGGTCCGACAAAGGCCTCCGCCGCAACCCAGCACTGCTCACCGATTGCCACCGGGCGGCAAACCAGCTGAAACTGCGGATCGCAGACATCGTGGCTGGAAGCGCAGATATGCGCCCGCTGCGAAATCACGCTGCGCGCGCCAATCACAATCCGCCCCTGATTATAGAGCCGCACTCCCGGGCCAATCAGCACATTATCCCCCAGCTCAAGATTGCCTGGGAGCCAGATCAAAACGCTGGCATGAACCCGCGCGCCTTTGCCCACTTTCGCCCCGAAAGCCCGCAGAATCAGACGCCGCCAACCGTGCAGCGGCGGCGGAGTGAAGCGGGCTAGCACCAACCACGCTGCCATCCACACGACCCGCAGCAACCGGTTGCCCAGCGAAAAACTGGGGCCGCCTTGAAGCGGGCGATGGGTTTCGGCATCAAGCGGGGTCATTGCGCAGCACCTTCTCCGATTGCCTTGGCATAGGCCTCACCCCAGCGTGCGGCAATGGTAGCGGATGAAAATGGGCCTGTCGCAAGTGCTTGGCCTGCTTTAGACATCAGTTGCCATCCAGTTTCGTCCATCGACAATGCCTGTTCAAGCGCGGAGGCAATGGCTGCGTGTTCATAGCCACACTCCAGCGCCGCCCCGGCGGCAAAGCCTTCGGGCAGATTGCATTCGGCCGTCATGACCACCGGGGTCGCGGCGGCCCAAGCCTCCAGCACGGCCATCGGCAGACCTTCGCTGTGCGTGGGCAAGATCATGAACCGGGCGCTGTTCAACAAGGTCTGCTTGGCCTCGCCATAGGCCGGTCCGAGGAATTCTGCCGAACCATCGACTGCCGCTATGGCGCTGCGAAGATCGGCAACGTCCTGCTCCGCCCCCCAACCAGCGATACGCAGCCGGGCACCTTTGGGGCGCTTGGCCAGCATCCAGCCTTCGACCAGCGCGACGAGGTTCTTCTTAGGGTGAACGCGGCCGATGTAGATGACATCGTTTGCACGGGCGCCCCCCCGTATGGCCTGCACTTCTGGACCGGCATTAGGAATAACCAGCAAATCCTGCCGTCCAGCCTCCCGCGCAATATCGCCTGCCTCGCGCGCAGTCAGCGCGTGGAGGGCGGTAGCCTGCGCCCAGCCAGCTCGCTCATAACCGGCGCGCGCCAGGGCCTTTTTCCAGCGCCCACGTGCCGTGATCCACGGATCGAGCATGCCGTGCGGCGAGATGAAATAGGGCAGCCCCGTCTGCTTTGCCCAAAGCGAACCAGCGCGTGAAGGATACATCCAGATGCCGTGCAGATGCAGGCAATCAAGCTCCGCCGCAATGAGACTGGGAAGCAGCTTTGGTGCAAAACCGATCTGCCGCGGACCTTTGACTTTGGCCAGCGCAACCGGTGCCGGATCAAAACGTTGCTTATCACGCGCTGAATCTTCGTCCTCAAGCGCAAAGACCAATGCTTCGCCGCCAAGGCTACGAATCAGGGCGGCCTGCGCCACCACAGCTTCAAAAACCCCGCCACCTTGCCGCGATGCTGAAGCGGTTAGCAGTCCGATACGCCGGCCCTCAAGCGGTCTGTATCCAGTCACAGCGCCAGCACCGCAAATTCCGCCATTCGGCCAACTGGTTGGCGCCCCATGCTCTTGACCATCGATTCCACCGCATCGGCCAGTCGCTCCGTGTCGCCCAGCCAAGCCTTTGCCAGAGATTCAGCAGCCATGCGCTCCCATGCGGTCGGATCGGCAGAGGTTGCCAGCAGCGAGCCGGCAATTCCATCAATAGATTCGGAATCGACCACCCAGCCATTCTCATCGTCACGAACCAGCGCATCGCGCGATCCCACTTGGCGCGAGACGATCACCGGTAGGCCAAAGGCCAACGCTTCATTGACCACCAGCCCCCATTG
>CANGBE010000005.1 GCA_947451875.1 Sphingomonadaceae bacterium
AGCCTTGGCAGCGGCAAGGCTGCCGTGCCACCGGCGCTGACCCACACGCTGTGGGCCGGTGACCAGATGATCTATGGCGGCACCGGCAAGGCTTCGCTGGTGCAAATCCAGCAATGGGCAGAAATCAACGGCAAGGTCATCACCGTCGCGCCGCAGCTTTCCAGTGTCGCGGCCTCGCTGATGGGCGTGACCCGCCCTGCCGATCTTGATGCCCAGATGCAGCTGCTCACCGCCTATGCCCGCGACCCCGGCTTCCGCGCCGAAGAGGAAGACAAGGTAAAGGCCACCGCGCCAATGTTTGCCAACCAGCTCAGCGGCAACGCGCAAGGCAGCTTTGTGCGCGGGCGCAGCCAGGTGCTGACCGGCGGCGATGGTCGCTATACCGACCTGCCGAGCGAGGCAGAGCTTTCCGCCACCAAGCCGGGCGATCTGAAGGCGCTGTGGAGCAACCAACTGGCCGCCAGTGCAGAGATCACCGTGGTGGGTGATGTTACGCCGGACAAGGCGATTGCCGCGGTTGCTGCCAGCTTTGCTGCTGCCCCAGCGGTGAAGCCTGCGGTCCGTGTGCGGGCTTCGATCACCATGCCAAAGGGCCGCGAGGCGCCCTATGTGTTTGAGCATGGCGGGCGCAAGGATCAGGCGTTCTATGGCATGTACTGGCAGCTGCCCGATTACTTCGCGAACCCGAAGGAAGCCGTCGCGGCGGACCTGTTGTCCAAGGTTCTGTCGCAGCGGCTGGTGGATTCGGTGCGCGAAAAGCTCGGCATCACCTATTCGCCCTCGACCGAAGCCGTCGCCTCGCGCCAGATCAGTGGATACGGTTATCTCGGCGCGCTGATCGAAACGCCCGAGGCCAACTTCGCCACCTTCCGCAAGATCGTGCTCGACCAGATGGCCGACCTCGCCGCCAAGCCGGTGAGCGCCGACGAACTGCTCCGCGCCCGCAATCAGGCACTCGCCAGCCGCAAGCAGGAACGCGAGCGCAACGAGTTCTGGCTCTCCGGCCTCGCGCTCAGCCACCGCGTCCCCGCAATGCGCACCGCGATCCTCGATGCCATCCCGATGACCGAGGCGGTCACCGCCGCCGACATTCAGGCGCTGGCAAAAAAGCGGCTGGCGGCAAAGGTGCCGGTGACGGTGCTGGCCAAGGCGAAGGGTTCGTAACGAGGCTTAGGGTCATTTCAGACTGAGCCGGAAATCCCCCCTCCCCGTTGAGGGGGGATAGTCTCGGCTGCCGGAGTGTGGGAGCGTTTGGTCTGCTATTGTGCGCTCGATCGGACTTGCTGAGTGTCTGATTTGTTGTGGTGAGCTGCCACTAATCGCGCCAAAGGTCTGCTTGATGCCGGGAGCTTTCTGGCGGCTTAGGCTACAGCATCTCTAAGCTAATCATGGCAAGTGCAAGACTTGGTAGCTGACCGTTTTGCCATTGGGCAGAGTTGCTTGCGAAAGTTCTTCAAATCCAATCGCCGCATGCATTGCCAGTGAGGCCGGATTCGGCGGATTGAGGTTGATTTCGCAAGTGAGGAGGGTTTGTGCCTCTCGGCGCATTGACGCAATCAAGTCGGAATACAGCCCGCGAGCCATCCCATGTCCTCGCCTGTGGTCGGCGACTATCACCCGATCGACATAAACGAACCGCGCATATCGCTTCCTGAACCAATTGAAGTTGAGTCCATCATAGTCAGCGCTTTGATCAAACGCGATGAGTAGCCCGTCCCGCCCTTGCGCAGGAGCGGCCCAGTGAAAAGCCGTTCGCAACATTGACAGCAAAGCGGGCTCATCGAGCGGTGACGTTTCCACCTCGCTTGTTGCATTCAACGCGAGCAGATTGGCCACCAATCTTGGAAAGTCAGGCGAAACCTCGTTCATTTTCCAAAAACTAATCGCGAAGATTCTCGCACGCAACCGCGATTGACTGCAATGCTGCCGTTTCGGAAATGGCTGCAGCCGCTGGAATGCTGTGGTTCAGCCCAGTGCGCTTGGCGATTGCCCGCGCATGGATGGCTACACCATCCACCAGCGGGAAAGGGCTGATAGCCGGATCAAAAGCCAACGCCAGATCTGTTCCGCCCAACAAGATGGCTTGCGCACCTTTTGCCTCCATCATGTCTCGGGCGGCGTTGTAGAACGTCTCACGTTGCGCATCGCTGACCACGCCCGCCGCCGCCATCTCGACATAGGCGGAGTGCACTGCATCCATCTGATCCACTGATGGTGGCGAAACCGTGACCCCTTCAAGACCGCCATATAAACGTGTTTCCATAACCGTGCGGGTGCCCAATATGCCGATGCGATTGAGGCTGCGAGCCTCGACATCTTGTGCGATCGCATCCACCATGTCGATCACAGGTAAGGCGGAGCGAGAGGCGAAGTCTCTGCGACAGAAATGGCCTGCAATGGAGGTGACAGCTACGAAATCGGCGCCTGCTACAGCAAGGCGTTCAGTCAGCTGGGCGAAAATTTCGGCCTGTTCGATGCGCCTGTCCGCAGCCAGATTGGCAAGCAGCGTCGGCGTATCTGCGTGCGCGATGGTCATGTTCAGAGGCGTGCAAGCTTGGGCAAAAAGGGCGATCAAATGCCGACAATAATGGTCTTGGGCAGCAGGGCCGATACCGCCAATCAATCCGATCTGCACACTGGCCTCCTTAAAATTCAGCTAGGCGAAAAAGCATAATGCGATCCGAACAAAACAGCGCTCAAATCAGTCCACTAAACTAGCGGCGAGCTAATATTTCCTCGTGAACCAGGCGGGTTCGAATGAAGCTTTTAGAGCTCGCAAATGCCGCTTTTGGCGGCGACATTCAACTTGGACAAGATGTCCGCAATGTTTTCGTATCCTGAATGTCCGGTTTTGATGCTCAATAGCGGACGAACGCGCCACTCCCGCGACTAATCGCGCTGCCTCCCCGACGGGGAGGGGAGTGGGCATTGCAGATCAATCGCTTGATGCTCTAATGCGACAGCCTTTCGGCGAAGGTAACCCTGTCCATGATCAAACGCGAACTGCTGGGCTCGGCTCAGGTGCCCGGCGGCGAGGAGCTGAAGCTCTATCGCCATGACCGCGATTTCATGATCGTGCTGGGGCATAACGAGCTGATGTCCAGCCGCCAGAGCGGATCGGCGGCTATGGCATGGGCTTCACCCTGCGCGCGGCCCTCGCCAAGCTGGGCAAGGACGCGAAGATCACGCTGGCCGAGCTGGTGCCCGAAGTGATCGACTGGGCGCGCGGGCCGATGAAGAAACTCGCCGCCGGGTGCCTCGACGATCCGCGCGTTACGCTCGACATGGATGACGTGGCCGATGTCATCTTTGCCAGCCCGCACAGCTTTGATGCGATCCTGCTCGATGTCGATAACGGGCCGGACGGGCTGGTGCGGGCAGAGAGCAACCGGATCTATTCGCTGGGGGGTCTCAAGAAGGCCAAGCACGCGCTCAAGGCTGGCGGGGTGCTCGCCATCTGGTCTGCCGCTCCGGACAAAAGCTTTGCCGCGCGGCTGGGCAAGGCCGGGTTCACGGTTGAGGAAGTGCGCGTGTCAGCCCGGGAGGGTGGCAAGGGCGCGAAGCATGTGATCTGGTTCGCGAAAGTGTGAAACCGGGGGTCTGATTCAGGCCTTCGCGGTCAGTCCCTTAAGCCAGCCTTCGAACCACACCCGCGTCTCTTCATGGCCATAGCCGGCGCCGATGCCAGCTTCCATCACAAGGCTGCGGCCGAGCGCCGAGATCATTGTCGCCAGCACGGTGGGGTTATTGTCCTTGGCCTTGTCGCCCAGCGCCCGCTCGATTGTTGCGATGATCAACTTCTGGCTCTCGCCCGCGTGTTCGCTGATCGCAGCTTTCAAAGCCTCGCGGTGGACCGCCATCGCCATGAATTCCAGCGTCAGCGCCATGCGGGTGGTATCGATGGTATAGCGCCACAGCGCCATCAGCGGCTCAGGGTCGGCGATCGCCTTGGCCAGCTCCTCGCTCGCCCAGTCCGCCGCGCGGCGATAGACGGCGACGTGGAGATCGTCGGTGGTGGGGAAGTAATAGTGGACCAGACTGGGCTTCAGCCCCGCCCGCGCCGCGACGCGACGGGTCGATGCATTGGCATAGCCTTCCTCGACCATCACCGCCTCGCAGGCATCGAGTATCGCCAACCGCGTTGCGGAATTCTCCGCCCCGATCCTGCGCGCTGCAACTGCCATTATTGAAGTCCCGTCCTATTCCTGCCGCAAGGGTTACGTCGCGGCAGGAGCCATGGCAAGGCTAACCGTGCCTAGCGCTTGGCTTTCCGCGCCGCATAGCGGGCATCGCGCGCGGCCTTCTTCTCGGCCTCGCTAAGCGCTGCCTTGGCCGGAGCCGCTGCAACTTCCGCCGCCGCTGCTTCGCGCGCCGCGATCTTGTCTGCCTTGGCCTGAGCGATCGCCGCCTTGCGGGCTGCGCTCTTCTCGGCTTCAGCCGCTTCCTTGGCCGCGCGGGCAGCCGCGCGCTGGGCGATTACCGCCTCATCGACAACCGGCTTGGCGGCAAGCAGCTTCAGCGCCTTCTCACGAGCCTGACGGGCGAGAGCAGTGCGCTCCTGAAAACTGGGGTCTTTGTAGGAAGCCATGGTGGTCCGGGTAACTCTTGTCGTTGATGGATAGCGGCCAAAAGCGCCGCCTGCCGCGCCGTTAGGCCAATTCGCGCCGGAAGGCCAGACTAATGCGCCCTCTCAAGAAACCGCTGTCCTACATCCCCCGCCTTCAGGCATGACCGCGCGCTTCTTTCCTCAGCCCAAAGCCGAAAGACCAGAGCCCGCACCGCCATGATCGACAAAAGCCGCCTCCTCGCCCGAACAGGCACCCTCCCCGCCTTCACCCCCGTCCCCCGGACGCGCCAGCGCCAAGATGGCTGGACCGCCGAGCGCCAGCAGCGCTTTATCGAGGCGCTGGCCGATAAAGGCAGCGTCAAGGCCGCCGCGCTCGCGGTCAACATGGCCCCCGAAGGCGCCTACCTCCTGCGCCGCCACCCCCGCAGGCCGCCTCCTTCCGCAAGGCGTGGGAGCACGCGCTTAGCCTTGGCGTGCAGCAACTGGAGGACGCCGGGCTGGAACGCGCGCTCCACGGCCAGCAGGTTCCGGTCTACTCCTACGGCAAGATCATCGGCACCCGCACGGTCTATAATGACCGGCTGCTGATGTTCTACCTGCGCAACCGCGCCGCCAGCCGCTTCAGCGCCGACCAACGCGGCCAGAGCTCACGCCAGAACACCATCGGCGATCCGCACTATGCCGCGCATATCTCAAAGCTGAAAAAGCAGTGGCGCAAAGAGTGGGAGGACGAGCAGGCCGCAGCCTCGCGCCAGAGCATCTATGGCCTGTCCTATGATCGCCGGACGACACTTGACCGCCTGATCGCCGCGCAGGCCATCGCCCGGGATGCGACCTTGATTACGCGTAACGGCAAGGATTTTCGCAAGATCGAGGGGTTGAAACTGATCGAGTGGGAAACGCCGGAGGATTAGTAGGCCCCCTGCGCACATGCCCCGCCCCCTGCCCCCTCCCCTGAAGGGGTGGGGGGATGAATACTTACTCTTCACCCATACGCAGCGCAGCAATAAACGCCTCCTGCGGAATGCTCACATTCCCGTATTCCCGCATTCTCGCTTTGCCCTTCTTCTGCTTGTCCAGCAGCTTCTTCTTACGGGAGATATCGCCGCCGTAGCACTTGGCGGTCACGTCCTTGCGCATCGCGGCGATGGTCTCGCGGGCGATGACTTTGCCGCCGATGGCGGCTTGCACGGGGATCTTGAACAGGTGGCGGGGGATGAGGTCTTTCAGGCGTTCGCACATGTGGCGGCCGCGTTCTTCGGCTACGCCGCGGTGGACGATCATGCTTAGCGCGTCGACCGGATCGCCGTTGACCATGATCAACATTTTCACAAGGTCGCCCTCGCGCAGGCCGATCTGTTCGTAGTCAAAGCTGGCATAGCCGCGGCTGATGCTCTTCAGGCGATCATAGAAATCGAAGACGACTTCGTTGAGCGGCAGCTCGTAGCTCACCTGGGCGCGGCCGCCGACGTAGGTGAGGTCGGTCTGGATGCCGCGGCGATCCTGACACAGCTTGAGGATGGAGCCGAGGTATTCGTCGGGCGTGTAGATCACCGCCTTGATCCACGGCTCGTCGATCTGCTCGATGCGGCTGGGATCGGGGTAGTCGCTGGGGTTGTGCAGCATGATCTCGCGCGCATCGTCGGTCTTCGATTTGCGCAGCTGGATGCGGTAGACCACCGATGGTGCGGTGGTGATGAGATCGAGATCATATTCGCGGGTGAGGCGTTCCTGGATGATTTCCAGATGCAAAAGGCCGAGGAAGCCGCAGCGGAAGCCGAAGCCGAGCGCGGCGCTGCTCTCCATCTCGAAGGTGAAGCTGGCATCGTTGAGGCGCAGGCGCGAGATGGATTCGCGCAGTTTTTCAAAGTCTGCCGCGTCGACCGGGAACAGGCCGCAGAAGACCACGGACTGGACTTCCTTGAAGCCGGGGAGGGCCTGTGTGGCGCCCTGTTTTACCGTGGTGATGGTATCGCCGACTTTGGCCTGGGCGACTTCCTTGATCTGCGCGGTGATGATGCCGATTTCGCCGGGGCCGAGTTCTTCGAGCACCTCAAGCTTGGGGGTCATGCAGCCGACGCGGTCAATCAGGTGTTCGGTGCCGCCGGCCATGAATTTGACCTGCAGACCCTTTTTGATCACGCCATCGATCACGCGGACGAGGATGACGACGCCGAGGTAGGGATCGTACCATGAATCGACCAGCATGGCCTTCAGCGGCGCGGCGCGGTCACCCTTTGGCGGGGGGATGCGGGTGACGACGGCTTCGAGCACTTCCTTGATGCCGATGCCCGATTTGGCGCTGGTCATCACCGCGTTGGAGGCATCGAGGCCGATGATCTCCTCAATCTCGCGGCAGACCTTTTCAGGTTCGGCGGCGGGGAGGTCGATCTTGTTGACGACGGGGACGATCTCGTGGTCATGCTCGATCGACTGGTAGACGTTGGCGAGGGTTTGCGCCTCTACGCCCTGTGCGGCGTCAACCACGAGCAGCGCGCCTTCGCAGGCGGCGAGGCTGCGGGAGACTTCATAGGCGAAGTCAACGTGGCCGGGGGTGTCCATGAGGTTAAGCTCATAGGTTTCACCATCGTCTGCCGTGTAGTTAAGGCGGACAGTCTGCGCCTTGATTGTGATCCCGCGTTCTTTCTCAATGTCCATGTTATCAAGGACTTGAGCCGACATCTCGCGCTCGGTCAGGCCGCCGGTGTACTGGATCAGCCGGTCAGCCAGCGTCGACTTGCCGTGGTCAATGTGAGCGATGATGCTGAAGTTACGGATCTTGGCGAGGTCAGTCATTCCGGCCCGTTAGCAGCGGTGAGGCACCGTGTCACGCAGACGCGAACACAGTGCCTCTCGCAAGTATCAAAGCCGCCCTGCCTTCAGTTCCTTCACGGCATAGTCCGCCGCCCGGGCAGTCAGCGCCATATAGGTAAGCGAAGGATTGACGCAGGCCGAAGAAGCCATCGCCGCGCCATCGGTGCAGAACAGGTTCGGCACTTCATGGGCCTGATTCCACTTGTTGAGTACCGAGGTTTTGGGATCATGGCCCATGCGAGCCGTGCCCATCTCGTGGATGCCCAGGCCGGGGGTGCCCGGTTCGCTGGCCTGAGAAATGACGACGCCGCCGGCCGCTTCGATCATGGCCTTGCCGTCGGCCATGATCTGCTTGACCATCTTGAATTCATTGGGGCCCATTGTGCAGTCGACATGCGGCAGTGGAATGCCCCACTTGTCCTTCTTGTTGGGGCTGAGCGTCACGCGGTTTTCCGGGTTCGGCAGCATTTCACCGAAGCCTGATATGAACGCCATCCACGGCCCGAACTTGTGCATGCCTTCCTTGAACTCGGCACCGATTCCTGCGCGGCCCGCGATGCCTTTTCCGACCATGCGCATCGCCCCGCCCTGATAGCCATAGCCGCGCAAATAGCCATCCGACTCTTCGGTTACGTTGCGGTAGCGCGGGATATAGATTCCGGTCGGGCGGCGGCCCTTGTAATACGAATCAGCCGGAGCGCCCGGCAACAGGCCCGCAGTGGACAGAGCGTACATGTGGTCCATCAGGTTCCGTCCGACTTGGTCCGAGCCATTAGCCAATCCGCGCGGGTTCGCTTCGTTGGCCGACTGGAGCAGGATTGCAGCCGAATTGATGGTCGAGGCGTTGAGGAAGAACACCTTTGCCTCATAGGTCTTGCCGACCTTCGTCACACGGTCGATCACTCGCACGGCGGTGGCCTTCCCGGTTTTCGGGTCCTGCACGATCGAATGGACGATGGCATCGGTTACCAGCGTCAGATTGCCGGTACGCCGCGCAGCGGGCAACGACGAGGTAAGCGAGGAAAACATCGCGCCGAACGAGCAGCCGCGATCACAGATCGAACGGTTCTGGCAAGGACCGCGCCCAAGCTCTTCGTGCTGGGGTCGCGTTTCGGACAGGTTGGCATTGCGCCCAATGATGATCTTGCGGCCGGGGAACTTGGCCTCAACCGCAGCCTTCAGGAACTTCTCTCCGTCGTTGAGCTCCCAGCCGGGCAGGAACTTGCCGTCGGGCAGCTGCGGCAGGTTCTCATAGGTCCCGGCAACGCCAATGAAGTCCTCGATCTTGTCATACCAAGGGGCGATGTCGGCGTAGCGGATCGGCCAATCGACCCCGAAGCCGTCCTTCTTGTTGGCTTCGAAATCGATGTCAGACCAACGATAGGTCTGCCGCCCCCACATGATCGAGCGACCACCGGTGTGATAACCACGGATCCAGGTGAACGGTTTGCCCTCCGGGGTGGTATAGGGGTGATCGCTGTCCTTCACCCACATCTGCTTGTTGGCGACGTTGAAGGCATAGCACTCGCTCTGCACGGGATAGTCCCGGGCTACTTCTTCCTCTGGCACCATGTTCATGTCCGGGAATTCCCAGGGCATTTTCATGTCCGTGTAATCCTTGGCCGGATCGATATCCTTGCCACGTTCGAGCAGGAGGACCTTCAGGCCCTTTTCGCACAGTTCCTTGGCGGCGATGCCACCGGAGATACCGGAGCCGATGACGATTGCGTCGAATTGCATTGGATAAAACTCCGGTTAGCCCATGATTGTGCCGAGACCCGAGAACGGGCGGCTATCCTTGGTGATCTTGAGAGAAGGCACGAACTTGCCGGGGACGTGTTCGTAGATGATGTCCTTGGTCATTGCGGCTTCGGATGAGTAGTGCAGGCCGATGAGAAGATCTTTGATCCGGTTGTAACCCGGATCGGCGACTGAAGCCGCAGCCCCTATCAGCGCAGCGAGACCGGAGAGCTTTTTCTTTGGCGGCACAGGCTTCAGCGCGGCCTTGTCGTAAGGGATCAACAGTCCCTTGCGCCGTGCGGGTGTCAGCGCCGCAAAGGTCTTCTTGTCGGTTTCCAGCGCCATCTTGTCGATGGCGGCGAGCGAGGCGATCACTGTCGCCTTGGTCTCTGCCGAAGCCCAGTGCCCCATCAGCGCATCAAAACGGGGAACCACGCCCGCCTTTAGCGCGCCGGGAGTGTCCGTTTCGGGGATGAATGTATCGGCCAGCGCCGCCACGAGTGCGGTCTGCGAGGGCGTGAAGAACTTCTTGCGGACTGCCTTGCCGTTACCCTTGGGCGCAGCAAAGGCCTCTGCAGGAATAGCGGCGGCACCCAGCAGCGCAGTCATGTGCGCGATCAGGCTTCGGCGGTTCAATTCAAAGGGTGTCTGCATGGCTTTCGTCCTGTTCAAATCTGGTTCCAGCAATCGCGGATGTAGGCATAACCTTCGGTATAGACCTCTTCCGGGCTGGCGAAGAAATCGCGCCAGACGCGGGTGGCGGCGGCGAGTTCGGGCAGGGCCTTGCCGAAGGCCTCGATCGTCAGCCAGCCATCGTAGCCCACGCCTTTCAGCGCAGCGATAGTCTCGCGGATCCTGGCATGGCCGCGACCCGGCGTCCCGCGATCATTCTCGCTGATGTGCACGTGGTTTACGTGGCCATTGGCCCATGCCGTGTGGAAGGCGGCCAGCGGGTCTTTCTCTTCGATGTTGGCGTGGAAAGTATCGTAGAGGATACCGAAGCCGGGTTCGTTCAGCCGCTCCAGATAGGCACTCGATTGCTCGCAGGTGTTGAGCAGATAGCATTCAAAGCGGTTGAGCGGTTCAAGCGCGCAGATCAGTCCGGCATCGCGCGCCTTTTGCGCCACTTGGGCATGAACCCCGGCGCAGCGGTCAAGCTCGGCCTCGCTCGGTCCTTCGCCCGAAAACACGCCGAGCGGCTGGAACCACGGGCCGACAAGTGCCTGCGCGCCCAAAGCCTCGCAGCAATCGATCACGCGGTTCAGGTGATCGACCCCCGCCAACCGCGCTGCTGCATCGGCCGAGATCGGGCTGTGCGCCTCATCCGGGATCAGCGCCACTGCCGTGCGCTGCAGGCCCAGATCGTCAAGCACGCCCGCCAGCCAGCGATAGTGCGAGACATCGGACGGGTCGAACACGGGCACTTCCACCCCGTCAAACCCCGTTTCCTTCAGCGCCTTGAGCACCGGCACATGATCCTCGGTCACGTGTCCGGTCCATAGCAGCAGGTTCATGCCGATTTTCATGGGTGATCAGCCTTTCTTGCCGCGTTCGAAGAGCCAGACGACGCCGAAGACAAAGAACAGCACGACCGGAATGACCGAGATCGTCTTGAACGAAACTTCAGCGGCGTGAACCAATGCTTCGTGCATTCCGGGGCTGCCGGGCTGCAGCGCAGCGAAGGCATCTGCTCCGCCTGCCTTTTCGAGCTTGGCGGTGTCATAGATCTTGCCGATCTTTGGCAGGACCAGATAAATCGCCAGAGCACCCGAGAAATTGACAAGGCCAATCCCCCACGAGCCACTGCGCGGATAACGGCGGGCGATTGCCGCCAGCATCGTCGGCCACATGAAGCAGACGCCGACTGCCCACAGTGTCGCGGCGAACAGCGCGGTGAAGGGCGAATTTGCGGTGCTCAGCAGGAACAGGCCGATTGCCGCAGGAATAGTGCTGATGCACAGCAGCCCCATGTCGGAAAAGCGGTGCTCGAGCGGCCCGGCAAAGTGGCGCATGGCGAACATGATCGCCGAGACATAGACCATCAGCAGAATGCCCTGCATGCCCACAGTCTCAGTCAGCGCGACCTGAACCCAAGCACCCGGCGCGAGTTCAGCTGAGGCGGTAAGGAACATGATCGCTGGGAAAATCCAGAAGCCGGGATGCTTGAACGGTTCGGCCATCATTTCGGCGAAGGGTACGCCCGCAACCGTGCTTTCGGTCTTGGGGAAGGTATGCCGCATCGCCCATAGGCTCAGAACCACACCGGGGATCATCAGCAACGCGATCAGACCGCGCCAGCCAAGAACCGGGCCAAGCAGAAGTGCGCTGAGCAGGCCGCCGACGATCATACCCGCCGGCCACCACGCGTGCAGCGTGTTGAGCTTGCCGGTCTTGTCGTCAGGATAGATCGAGGTTGTCAGCGCGTTGATCGAACCTTCGGTCGCGCCCCAGCCAAAGCCGGTGAAGATCATGCCGGCAGTCAGCACGCCATAGACCGCATCAAAACTGCCTGCGCTTGGAGCCATCAGGATCAGGATCGGGCCGGCAATAAAGCTGGCGGCGGCGAACATCAGGATGCGCTTGGCCCCGATCTTGTCGAGCAGCGGACTGATTATCAGCAAGCTGATGGCAAAGCCCAGAAAAGCATTGCCCAATGCCGAACCGATCAGCTCGCCCGACCGCTCAGCGGCGGTCGGATCGAACAGTTCGAGCTTCATTGCTTCGGACGCGCCGCCGCGGATCGAATTGGCCAGCGCCGCAGTGAACAGCGCCAGCACGCTGATCCAGAAAATTGCCCGGTGATTTGCCGGTGGACCCTTCGGTTCGGTCATTGTCTTTATCCCCTCTCCAACTCGTATTCTTGTTTTAGCTCAGCCCCAGAACCTGCCGGACGAAGCCCAGATCAGCTCCTGTTCCGGCGAAATCGTCAAACGCTTTGTCCGCTTTGCGGATCATGTGCTTGGCTATGAATGGCGCGCCTTCAGCGGCGCCTTGCTCAGGATGTTTGTAGGCGCATTCCCATTCGAGCACGGCCCAGCCATCATAGCCGTGATGGGTCAGCTTGGTGAAAATGCCGGTAAAGTCGATCTGGCCATCGCCCAGCGAGCGGAAGCGGCCCGGGCGCTCGGCCCAGCCGGAATAGGAGCCATAGACCCCCGCGCGGCCATTGGGGCGGAACTCCGCGTCCTTCACATGGAAGGCCTTGATCCGCTCGTGATAGATGTCGATGAATGCCAGATAGTCGAGCTGCTGCAGCACGAAGTGGCTGGGATCATAGAGGATATTGGCGCGCGGGTGGTTGCCGACGGCCTCCAGGAAGCGTTCGAAAGTCACGCCATCATGCAGGTCTTCGCCGGGATGGATTTCATAGCAGGCATCAACGCCGTGCTCGTCAAACACATCAAGGATCGGCTTCCAGCGGCGGGCGAGTTCGGCGAAACCTTCCTCGACCAGACCTGCGGGACGCTGCGGCCAAGGATAGACCATGTGCCACATCAGCGCGCCCGAGAACGTCGCGTGGGCGGTACAGCCAAAGCGCTGGCTGGCCTTGGCGGCGAGCTTCAGCTGGTTCACCGCCCATTCGGTGCGGGCCGGAACGTTGCCGTGCAGCTCGGCAGGGGCAAAGCCATCGAACAGCGTGTCATAGGCGGGGTGCGTGGCAACGAGCTGGCCCTGCAGGTGGGTGGAAAGCTCGGTCACCTCAACGCCATTTGCGGCGCAGATGCCCTTTACTTCGTCGACATAGGTCTGGCTTTCCGCCGCTTTTTCGAGGTCAAACAGACGGCCGTCCCAAGTCGGGATCTGCACGCCCTTGTAGCCGAGATCGCCCATATATTTGGTGATCGAATCGAGCGAGTTGAACGGCGCTTCGTCGCTGGCGAATTGGGCGAGAAAAACGGCTGGGCCCTTCATGGAGCGTCCTTTCAAAGATCAACCCAGACCGCGCCTTGGCGGCTGGAGTCAAGGCTCGCACGGAGGAAGCGCATACCCTTCAGGGCATCGTCCATCGTCGCGTAGCCGGGTTCGTCTGCTGGCGTGGGAGCACCACGAAGCTGTTCGCCAAAGGCGCGGTAGATGTTGGCGAAGGCTTCGAGATAGCCCTCGGGGTGGCCGCCCGGCGTGCGCTGGATCGCCAGCACATCGCTCGCCAAATAGGCGCGGTTAGCCCCGGCGTGCCAGATCTCGGTCGGCTTGTCGCGATAGCCGATGCGCATGGTGTTGGGCTCTTCCTGCCGCCAGTGCAGCCCGGCTTCATCGCAATAGACCGAGATGGCGAGGTCGTTGATGTCACCCACCAGCACCTGACTGGCGGTGAGCGTGCCCTTGCCGCCGCCCGATAGGCGGAACAGCGCCGCGCCATCGTCGTCGATGCGGCGGCCGGGCAGCATGGTCAGCTCGGCGCAGATCGCGGTTATGTCTTCGCCGGTGATGAACTCAGCAAGGTTGGCGGCGTGCGTGCCGATATCGCCAAAAGCCCCGGCATCGCCCGACTGCGCCGGATCGACGCGCCACGCGGCCTGCTTGTTGCCTTCAAGGTCAGAGGCACGGCTCAGCCAGTCCTGCGTGTATTTGACCGCCACTCGGCGGACCTTGCCGAACTGGCCCGATGTCACCATGGCCCTCGCCTGCTTGACCAGCGGATAGCCGGTGTAGGTATGTGTTACGGCAATCCGCCGCCCGGTGCGCGCCGCGGCATCGGCGATGGCCTGCGCATTGGCGAGGCTGTCTGCCAGCGGCTTGTCGACGATCACATCGAACCCGGCCTCCATCGCCGCGATGGCTGGCGGGGCGTGCATGTGGTTGGGGGTGACGATCGATACGACCTCGATCCGCTGCTCCGCAGGCAGAGCAGCCTCAACCTCAAGCATTTCGGCCCACGAGCCATATGTGCGCGCTGGATCGACGCCGATCTCTGCACCCGATGCTTTCGATTTTTCTGCGGTCGAGGAAAAGGCTCCGGCGACCAGTTGCCAGTTCCCGGCAATCGCCGCCGCCGTGCGGTGGACGCCGCCGATGAAGGCGCCTTGCCCGCCGCCGATCATGCCATAGCGAATGGGCCTCATGGGGCTTTGCTCGCTTCAGCGGTTGGCGCGCAGTCCTTGGCGTTCTTGTCGAGCGACCAAGCCACTGCATTGGCCAGCAAGGTCTTAGTCTCGGGCTCAGCAAAGGCCTCGGCACGGTGGCCAAAGGCGGTGTAGAACGCCCGGCCCTTACCCATGCAGTGCGACCAGGCCACCGGATGATCTGCGCCCATGCGCAGGTTTTTGCCGAACATTCCTTCCGGATTGTAGGTCTTTTCATCGACGGTAACGAGCACGTAGATGCCCTTGGCGCGCGGCGACTTGTCGAAGGAATACCATTCCTCGGTGCGCTGCCACGAAGCCGGTAGTCCCTGTGTGATGGCATGTGTCTTGTCTTCGACGTTGGCCGTCGCCTGCTGGAACTGCGGCTTCATCGTGTGCATGGTGAACTTCGCGCCGATCACCTCGTTCTGGTACCACGGCCAACCTTCGTGGCTGTTATCGCCCGCCGCGTGGAGCCCGACATAGCCGCCGCCATTGGCGATGAAGGCCTTGAATGCCGCCTGCTGATCGGCGGAGAACACATCGCCGCTGACATTGTTGAACACCACGGCATCAAACTTTGCGAGAACGTCCGGGGTGAAAGCTGCGCCGTTTTCGGTCTCGAACACGCCCCAGCCCTTTTCCTTCGCGAGGTTTGCGAAATAGGCATTGCCAGCAGGAATGGACTCCTCATGCCGGAATGCGTTGGTCTTCGAGAAGACGAGGATTGCTGGGTGCTTCAGGTCGGCAGGAATTGGTGGTGCGACCGTTTCATGGTCGTGTTTGCCGCCCAGCAGAACTCGCTGAATGGTATCCCAATAGCGAAATGCCTGGATGGCGATGAACGCCAAAAACGCCAAAAACAGCCACATCACGACCTTAAGGATCTTGCGCAACATCACAGCCTCTCCACAATTCGGAGTATCTAACTGGCCTGACCAGTAAGTCAATTCAAGTTTTGAACTATCAGAAACGGTTCATCAAATTCTCGCACCATTCCTGCTTGCCCGATTTCGGTTCGGGTGCTGAGTTGCTGCGGATGGCGTGATCGGCGACCGTGGCCAGCGTGGTCCCTTCCGCGTGAACGAGCTTGCCCAGGTCACCCTGCCACCCGGCATAGCGCTCCGCCCGGAAGGCATCGAGCTGGCCATCGGCGATGATCGCTTCAGCGCGAAGCAGAGCGCGGGCGATGGTATCGACCCCGCCGATATGGCCATGAAAAAGGTCTGCCGCGTCGATCGACTGGCGGCGCACCTTGGCATCAAAATTGAAGCCGCCGGTGGTGAAGCCACCCGCCCGTTCGATCTCGATCATCGCCAGTGTCAGCTCTTCGACCGAATTGGGGAACTGGTCAGTATCCCAGCCGTTCTGCGGGTCGCCGCGGTTGGCGTCGATCGAACCGAAGATGCCGAGCGCGCGGCTCATGGCGATCTCGTGTTCAAAGGTATGGCCGCCCAGTGTGGCATGGTTGGCTTCGATATTGACCTTCACCTCGTTCTCAAGGCCAAAGCGTTTGAGGAAGGCATAGACCGTCTGCGTATCAAAATCATACTGGTGCTTGGTCGGCTCGTGCGGCTTGGGCTCGATCAGGATCGCGCCCTTGAAGCCGATGCGGTGCTTGTAATCGACGACGAGGGAGAGAAAGCGCCCGAAGTTGTTCTGCTCCACGCCGATCTCGGTATTGAGCAAGGTGTCATAGCCCTCACGCCCGCCCCACAACACATAGTTCGCACCGCCCAGCCGGTGCGTCGCCTCAATGCAATCACGCACCTGCATCGCGCCCCAGGCATAGACTTCTGGATCAGGGTTGGTCGCGGCGCCCGCCATATAGCGCGGGTGGCTGAACAGGTTGGCCGTGCCCCACAGCAGCTGGCGTCCATGCTGTCCCTGCAGCGCTTCGAGATGATCGACCGCAGCAGCAAAGCTTGAGCGGAACGACGATACGTCCTCGGCATCGGCCATCACGTCGACATCGTGGAAGCAGTAGAATGGCAGGTCGAGCTTCTCGACAAAGGCCAGCGCAGCCTCGCGCTTGGCGGCAGCGTTTACCGCATCGTTTGGCCCCGCGTGCCAAGGGCGCTTGAAGGTACCCGCACCGAACACGTCGCTGCCCGGCCAGCAGAAGGTGTGCCACATGCAAACGGCGAAGCGGAGGTAATCCTCCATCCGCTTGCCAAACACGACGCGGTCCTTGTCATACCAGCGATAGGCGAGCGCGTTGGCGGTTTCCGGCCCTTCATAGCGGACGGTATCGAAGGCAGCGAAGTATTCAGCAGACATAGGTTTTCCTCTTACAAGTCTTTGATCGCCGCATAGGCGCGGCGGAAACGTTCCAGTTTGGGGGCGAGGCGATCAGCCAGCGATGGATCGGGTTCGATCACATGGGTAACGGGCGGGCGGGTGCAGACTTCGGCGGCGCTTCGGCCAGTTACCGACATCTGCGCCAACTTTGCGGCACCCAGTGCCGGGCCGACTTCACCGCCATCGAGATAGACGAGGCGGGCATCGAGCGATGCGGCGAGGATGGTTCCCCAATACCGCGATCGCGCCCCGCCGCCGATTACACACAGCTCTTCCACCTTCGTTCCCGCTTCACGAAGGGCAGCTAAGCCATCGGCAAGGGCAAAGGCCACGCCTTCCAGAACGGCGGCGGCGAGGCGGCCCGCGTCAGTTTCATTGCCGAGGCCAAGGAGCGCCCCCCGCACATGCGGATCGTTGTGCGGCGTGCGTTCGCCCGAAAGGTAGGGGAGGAACATCTCTGGCCCTGCTGCAGGACCGGCAGCCTCGGCAGCGGCGAAAAAGCCCGGCACATCAAGTCCGGCAAGGGCCGCCGCCCAATCCACGCAGCTCGCTGCGGAAAGGTGGACGCTCATCTGGTGCCACATATCGGGCAGGCAGTGGCAGAATGCGTGGACCGCACGGCCGGGGTTGGGGCGGAATTGGCGGGTGGCAACAAAGATCACGCCCGAAGTTCCGAGCGAGAGCAAAGCATCTCCATCGGAGACAACACCGACCCCGGCAGCGCCACCGGCATTGTCACCAGCGCCTGCAGCAACCGGCACACGGCTCATGCCCCAGCTCGAAGCAACGTCCGCGCGGAGCGATCCGGTAACCTCGCTGCCTTCATAAAGGCGGGGCATCTGTGACCGCTGCAGCCCGCTAGCACCGAGCATCGCATCCGACCAATCGCGAGCGCCAACATCGAGCCACAGCGTGCCTGCGCTGTCCGACATGTCCGAAGCCTTGTCGCCGGTCATGCACAGCCGGACATAGTCCTTGGGTAGTAGTACAGATCGAACCTGAGCGAACACACCCGGTTCTTGGTTGCGCACCCAAACTAGCTTTGGCGCAGTAAAGCCTGGCATGGCAAGATTGCCGGTGATCGACCGCGATTGTGGAACGGCTGCTTCCAACTCCGCGCATTCGGCAAAACTGCGACCATCATTCCAGAGGATCGCCAGACGCAAAGGCCGGTCATCAACGCCAAGCAATGTTGCACCGTGCATCTGGCCAGCAAGCCCGATGCCCTGAACGCCAGCCCTGAGATCGGACGGCAATGCCAGCACGGCAGCTTCAGTGGCAGACCACCAATCGGCCGGTTCCTGTTCTGACCAAAGCCCCTGCGGGCGCGAAACGGCGAGTGGCGCGGTGGCCTGCGCCAGCAGGACTCCATCGTCGGTGACGATAGCCGCCTTCACGCCGGACGTGCCAATATCAATGCCTAGAAACATGCCCGCCAGATCCTCTTGCGCGACTCGCGCGGTCACGCTTGCAATATTGTGTTAGCGCTATCATAAGGTCAAAGGCAAGCGACAGTAATCGCACAGGGGATGATGAAGCAGGACAGCAAACCGGCAATGCGATCAGCGCGCCGTTCGGCCAAGGGGCCGACGGTGGCCGATGTCGCTCGTCTTGCCGGTGTTTCCGCGATGACCGTAAGCCGGGTGATCAATAACGATGGCAAAGTGTTGCCCAAAACGCGCGAGCGGGTGGAGGCGGCGATTGCTGCCACCGGCTATGTCCCCAACCCGGCAGCGCGCAGTCTGGCGAGTGGGCGGCAGCGGCGGATCGCCCTGGTCCACGCCAACCCGAGCGCTGCCTATCTCTCAGAATTCCTCGTCGGATCGCTGGCCGAGGCCAGTGCCTGCGATGCCCAGTTGCTGGTTGAGCATTGCAGCGAAGCGGAGCCAACCTCAGCGCTGGTGGCGCGGCTACGAAGCCACAACATTGACGCCGTCTTGCTCCCACCGCCGCTTGCCGATGATATGGCGCTGCTAGCAGCGCTGAACGCCGAGGGCTTCTTGGTGGCCCAGGTAGCGACCGGGCTTCCCGCCAGCTTTGCCCGTGCTGTGAGCATCGACGATGAGGGCGCAGCTATGGACATCACGCGGCGGTTCATTGCTGCAGGTCACCGCCGGATCGGCTTTATTGCCGGGAA
Organism: Sphingomonadaceae bacterium; assembly: GCA_947451875.1. Taxonomy (GTDB): domain Bacteria; phylum Pseudomonadota; class Alphaproteobacteria; order Sphingomonadales; family Sphingomonadaceae; genus Novosphingobium. The sequence goes on from CANGBE010000005.1 coordinate 18,623, forward strand.
CACCAACCAGACCTCCAGTGCGCTGCGCCGCGCAGGCTATGAGCGCGCATTGGCCGAAGCCGGGATCGCCATCGACAGCGACCTTATCACTCAGGGCGATTTCACCTATCGTTCTGGCCTCGACGCGGCGTCACGCCTGCTCGCACTGGCGCAGCGCCCGACCGCCGTCTTCGCCAGCAATGACGATATGGCCGCCGCCACCGTAACCGCTGCGCACCGCGCCGGGCTGGACGTGCCGCGCCAGCTTTCGATTTGCGGTTTTGACGATACGGCCATCGCCACAACCGTCTGGCCCGAGCTCACCACTATCCGCCAGCCGATTGCCGATATGGCGCGGCGGGCGACCCGGCTACTGGTCGAAGCCATCGACGCCGGGGATGAAAAAAGCACACCACGCCACGAACGGCTTGAATTCGAATTCATCGAACGGGGATCAACTGCACCGCTGCCAGCGCTTGACTAAAATAGGCGCGGCGGCACGTATCTATCACAATAAGCGCCAAAAATCAGCGCGGAGGAAAGGGAAATAGGATGGCATCGCAGGAACGCGCAAATTTCGGTTTCATTTTGCTGATCGTTGCCGTGGCGACGCTGGGCGGGTTCATGTTCGGCTATGATTCCGGGGCGATCAACGGCACTACAAAAGGCCTCGCGATCACCTTCGGGCTCGACGAGGGCAACCTTGGACTGACCGCCAGCTCGCTGCTCCCCGGTTGTGCTCTGGGCGCGTTTATGGCCGGAAGACTGGCCGATATTATGGGGCGACGCGCCGTCATGCTAGCAGCGGCAACACTGTTCATCATCAGCGCGCTTGGCTCGGGTGCAGCTTCCAGCGCGATCATGTTTGCCGCTGCTCGGTTCTTTGCCGGTGCAGCGGTGGGTGCGGCGTCAGTGCTTTCGCCTGCCTATATTTCCGAAGTGACGCCTGCCCATCTGCGCGGCCGGTTTTCCAGCATCCAGCAGATCATGATCATCACTGGCCTGCTTGGCGCGGCAACATCAAACCTAATGTTGCAAAACGCCGCTGGCTCCTCGCTTGCTGAAATCTGGGGCCATCCGGCCTGGCGCTGGATGTTCTGGGCGCAGTCCATACCCGCCGTGCTGTTCCTGTTCTCGCTGCTGCTGGTGCCCGAAAGCCCGCGCTTTCTCGTCGCCAAGGGCCGCATGGACGAAGCCGTCGCGGTCTTGACCCGCCTGTTCGGAGCCGCCAGCGCAGCGCGCGTCGCCGCAGAAATCAAAGCCTCGCTCGCCGCCGATCATCAGCCGCGCATGGCGGACCTTATCGATCCAGCAACGGGCAAGTGGCGCACTCTCGTCTGGGTCGGCGTCGGGCTGGCGGTGTTCCAGCAGTTCGTCGGCATCAACGTGGTGTTCTACTATGGCATCATGCTGTGGGAGGCTGTGGGCTTCACCGAAAGCCAGGCCTTCACCACGCAGGTGATCAATGACGGCATCTCGGTCGGCGCCTGCATCGTCGCCCTGCTGCTGATCGACAAGCTGGGGCGCAAGCCGCTGTTGCTGATCGGGTCGCTCGGCATGGCAGTGGCGCTTGGGTTGATGGCGATCACCTTTACCCAAGGGACGGTGATCGACGGCAAGCTGGCTCTGCCGCCGGAGATGGGCACGATCGCACTGTGCGCTGCCATTTCCTACACCGCGCTGTTCAACATTTCATGGGGTCCGGTGATGTGGGTGATGCTGGGCGAGATGTTCCCCAACCAAATGCGCGGAAGCGCGCTGGCGGTGGCGGGTGCGGCGCAATGGTCGGCCAACTTCGCGATATCCTCGAGCTTTCCCTGGGTACTCAAGCATCTGGGCCTGGCTACGGCCTATGGTTTTTACGCAAGCTGCGCGCTGATAAGCTTCTTCTTCGTAAAGCGCATGGTGCAGGAAACCAAAGGTAAGGAACTGGAGGCAATGGAGGGGTAAACACCCCTCTTTCGCCGAGACGCGAAACGTCCTAGCCTCTTTCGCATAAGAGAGAGGACAAAAGGCTATGAGCGCCAAATCAATTTTCATTACCGGCGGTGGATCAGGCATCGGGCAGGCAGTTGCGCAGTATTTCGCCGCGCGCGGCTGGTTCGTGGGTTTGGCTGACATCAGCCAG